>JAEZAI010000149.1 GCA_023427825.1 Actinomycetes bacterium | reverse complement strand
TCCCGGGCCGATGCCGGGCGTGGGCCACGGGCTCTACCCGCACGGCGACCCGAGGGCGTCGGCGCTCCTCGACGCCGTGCGCGCCTCGGGCGGTTCCGTGCGGCGCACGCGCCTGGTCGAGGAGGTGGTCGGCGAGCTGGCGGCGCAGGGGCTCGGACGGCCCAACGTCGACATGGCGCTCGGCGCCCTGGGCCACGTCTGGTCGATGCCGCCCGACGCCGGCGAAGCCGTGTTCACCGTCGCCCGCTCGGCGGGCTGGCTGGCGCACGGCGCTGAGGAGTGGTCGAAGCGCCCGCTGCGCTTCCGCGCCCGGGCCCGCTACGTGGGCCCCCACGCCTGAGCGAACTCGGGGGATTCCGACGTGTGATCCGTCGTTTTCCCCCAAGTTCGCAGTGCAGCCCAGGGCCCGTTCGCTTCTTGGGGGATTCCGACGTGTGATCCGTCGATTTCCCCCAAGTTCGCGGTGCAGTCAGCCGGTCAGTCAGTCAGCCAGCGGGTCGGTCGGTGGGTGCGGTCGCCTGCTGCAGCTTGGCCAGGCGGCGGTCCCAGGCGTCGCCGGTGCGGCGCATCCACTCGGCCGTGTCGCCGAGCGGGCTGACATCGGCGCGGAAGCGCACCTCGCGACCGGTGCGCTCGCCGTGCACCAGCCCGGCCCGGTCGAGCACGTCCAGGTGCTTGGCGACGGCCTGGCGGCTGATGTCGCGGCCGGAGGCGAGCTCGGTGGCGGTGATCGGCCCCTCGGTGACCACGTGCTCGAACACCGCGCGCCGCGTCCCGTCCGCGAGCGCGTGGAGCACCGGCCCCGGGTCGTAGGCGGTCACCGGCAGGCCCTCCGTCCGCGCCGGCTCACGCCGTGACGGTCGCGGGCGTGGCCGCGGCGATCTGCAGCACGAGCAGGCACACGCTCCACTTCACGCCGTCGAGCGCCACGGCGCCCGTGCGGTGCGCGTCGCCGGCGGTCGCCGGCACCTCCCGCACCGTGACCCGGCTGCGGTCGGCGTCGACGCGCTCCACGTCGATCGCCACGCGCGACCACGCCTCGGGATCGTCAGCCGGTCGCCACCGCCAGCTCACGCCCGACGGTCCCACGACCAGGTCCGTGACCTCGCGCCGCACGCCGTCGTCGGTGGTCACGACCGCTGCGGCATCGCCCGGCTCCCACCGCCCCAGCCAGGTCGACAGGACCTCCGGGTCGACGAGCGCCCGCAGCGCCCCGGCGGTGTCGAGCTCGAGCTCAGCCGAGCGCTCGACGGCGACTCCGGTGATGGGCGGTCGGTGATCGGTCATGGGCGTCAGTGTACCCGCATGTGCAAGCAATGGGTTGCGCGTGCAGCGACTGCGACGTACCGTGCAACACGCAACCCCGCAGTTGCGCGTCGTCCCGGCGACGTGCCCGAACCCTTCGGAGGCATCCGTGCTCGTCCCCACCGTCCTGCTCCCCGGTCCCGGCGGCGACCGGGCCTACGACCTCTTCTCCCGTCTGCTGTCGGATCGGATCGTCTTCCTGGGCTCGCCGATCGACGACCAGGTCGCCAACCTCGTCATCGGCCAGCTCCTGCATCTCGACGGCGAGCACCCCGAGCGGCCGATCAGCCTCTACATCAACAGCCCGGGCGGTGAGATGACCGGGTTGTTCGCCATCCACGACACCATGCAACACGTCCGCTCGCCCGTCTCGACGATCTGCGTCGGCCAGGCCGCGTCGGCCGCTGCGGTGCTGCTCGCGGCAGGGGAGCCGGGCCGGCGCTTCGCGCTCCCCAACGCCCGGATCCTGCTGCACCAGCCGCACGGCGGCGCCCAGGGCCAGTCGACCGACATCGAGATCCAGGCGCGGGAGATGGTCGAGATGCGCGAGCGGATGGTCGACATCCTGGCCCGTGCGACCGGGCGGTCCCACCAGCAGCTGCAGCGCGACCTGGACCGCGACTTCATCCTCCGGGGCCAGAGCGCGGTCGACTACGGCGTGATCGACGAGGTGCTCGCGGACCGCCGCGACCTCGTCCAGCAGCCGGCGGGCTTCGAGCGTCCCGAGGCGGTGCCGGCCGGGACCGTGTGAGCCGCTCGCCATGCCTGGAGCGGCGTCTGAGGGTTGCCGCAGCACGGCTGATCGGAGTGCCGAACCTCACCTTGAGCTCACCCGCCCCGGGGCGTTAGGTTTTCCTGAGGTTAGGTATTACTAAATAGGGCCGAGGTCCGGTGCCCCGGACGTCGGATCCCCGCCCCGCTCACGCCGACGAGGAGGTCGTGTGTTCGCGAACTTCCTCATCGGCCTGCGCGAGGGGCTCGAGGCGGCGCTGGTCGTCGGCATCCTCGTGGCCTACCTCGTCAAGACCGGACGACGGTCGCTCCTGCCGCGCATCTGGCTGGGCGTCGGCATCGCCGTCGTGGTGTCGGTCGCGTTCGGTGCGTTGCTGACCTTCGGGCCCAGGGGGCTCACGTTCGAGGCGCAGGAGGCGATCGGCGGCACCCTGTCGATCGTCGCCGTCGCGTTCGTGACCTGGATGGTCTTCTGGATGGCCCGCCAGGCTCGCAACATCAAGGGCGAGCTCGAGGGGCGGATCGACGACGCGGTCGCCGGCGGCGTCAGCCTCACGATCCTGGCGCTGCGGGCCGTCGGGCGCGAGGGACTGGAGACCGCGCTGTTCCTCTGGGCCGCCACGCGCGCCACCGGCGAGACGGTCGCGCCCCTGGTCGGCGCGCTGCTCGGCCTGGTGGTCGCGGTCGTGCTGGGCGTCCTCGTCTACCGCGGCGCCCTGCGCCTGGACCTCCGGCGCTTCTTCACCTGGACGGGTGCGTTCCTGGTCGTGGTCGCGGCCGGCGTCGTCTCCTACGGCGTGCACGACCTGCAGGAGGCCGCGATCCTGCCCGGCCTCGACAACGTGGCCTTCGACGTCTCGAGCACGATCCCGCCGGGGTCGTGGTACGGCACGCTCCTGAAGGGCACCGTCAACTTCAACCCGCGGACCACCTGGCTGCAGCTCGTCTGCTGGCTCCTCTACCTGGTGCCGACGATGACGCTGTTCATCATCCAGGTCCGCCGTCCCGCCTCGCCGTCGCGCCCGTCCTCGGACGCGGTCGCGAGCGCCCGTCCCATCACAGAAGGCACCTCTGCATGAACCGATACGGCCGACGTCTGCTGGCGCCCTCGCTCGTGGCGATCGTCGCCCTGGCGGGCGCGTGCACCGACAACTCCAAGGAGGAGGCGTCGGACAAGGAGTCGGGGGGCTCCGGGCCGACGACGATCGACGTCGAAAGCAATGACACCGAGTGCAAGCTGTCGGCGACCGAGGCCCCGTCGGGCAACGTCGTGTTCACGGTCGACAACACCGGCGGCCAGGTGACCGAGTTCTACCTGCTGGCCGAGGACGGGGTCGCGATCATCGGCGAGGTCGAGAACTTCGGCCCGGGCCTCAGCCGTGACCTGGTCGTGCGGGCCGAGCCCGGTTCGTACGTGACCGCCTGCAAGCCCGGCATGACCGGCGACGGCATCCGCGGCGACTTCACCGTGACCGACTCGGGCGAGAAGGACGCCACGACCGGCGAGCTGAAGGAGCTCGAGGCCGCCGCCACCGCGCAGTACAAGGCGTACGTCGAGCAGCAGGTCGGCCTCCTCGTGAGCGCCACCCAGGAGTTCGCCGACGCCTACAAGGCCGGCAACGACGACGTCGCCCGCTCGCTCTACGCCCCCACCCGCGCCTACTGGGAGAGCATCGAGCCGGTGGCCGAGAGCTTCGGCGACCTGGACCCCCGGCTCGACCTCCGCGAGGCCGACCTGGAGGAGGACCAGGAGTGGACGGGCTGGCACCAGATCGAGAAGCAGCTGTGGCCGCCCGCCGACTTCACCGAGCTCGACACCCCTGAGCAGCGCGCCGCGATGGCCGACCAGCTGGTCGCCGACACGAACGAGCTCGCCGAGCGGGTGAAGGACGTGGAGTTCAAGGCCGACCAGCTCGGCAACGGCGCCAAGGAGCTCCTCGACGAGGTGGCGACCGGCAAGGTGACCGGTGAGGAGGAGGCCTGGAGCCACACCGACCTCTGGGACTTCCAGGCCAACGTCGACGGCGCCCGCCTGGCGTACCAGGCCCTCCGCCCGATCGTGCTCGTCAAGGACAAGGACCTGGCCGACGAGCTCGACGCCGAGTTCACCGCCATCCAGACCGAGCTCGACAAGTACAAGACCGCCGACGGCTTCCAGTACTACGACCAGCTGACGCCGGACCAGGTCAAGCAGCTGTCCGACGCGGTCAACGCGCTGAGCGAGCCGCTCTCGCAGCTGACCGCGGTGGTCGTGCTCTGATGCACCGCCCCGGGAGGTGACCGTGGAACCGACCGACCCGACCGGCCCGAGCGGACCCGCCGACGCGAACGGACCCACCGACGCGGACGGCACGCCCGACAGGGCCGTGCCGCGACGGTGGCTGCTCGGCGCAGCGGGCGTCGGAGCGGTGGTGGCCGGCGCGGGCATCGGCGTGGCGGTCGCCCGTGACGCCGACACCCAGACCGTCGACGGCGACGCGGACGACCCGGCGGGCTCCGTGCCGTTCCGCGGCGTCCACCAGGCCGGCATCGTCACCCCCACGCAGGACCGCCTGCACTTCGCGTCCTTCGACGTCATCACCGACGACCGGGACGAGCTGATCGACCTGCTCCAGCGCTGGACCTCCGCCGCGGAGCGGATGACCCAGGGCCACTCCGCCGGCACCACCGGCGCCATGAACGGTCCGCTCGACGCGCCGCCGGCCGACACCGGTGAGGCGTACGGGCTGCCGCCGGCGCAGCTGACGATCACGATCGGCTTCGGCCCGTCGCTCTTCACGCGCGACGACGTGGACCGCTTCGGCATCGCCGATCGCCGGCCGGCGGCCCTGATCGACCTGCCGCACTTCCCGGCGGACCGGCTGGACCCGGCCCGCACCGGCGGCGACCTGTGCGTGCAGGCCTGCGCCAACGACCCGCAGGTGGCGGTGCACGCGGTGCGCAACCTGGCCCGCATGGCGTTCGGCGTGGCGTCGGTGCGCTGGTCCCAGCTCGGCTTCGGCCGGACGTCGTCCACGTCGACGGCCCAGGCCACCCCCCGCAACCTGTTCGGCTTCAAGGACGGCACGGCCAACCTGAAGGCCGAGCAGACCGACCTCGTGCGCGACCACGTGTGGGGCGGCGGCGACGACGACCCGGCGGCCGCCTGGATGGCCGGCGGTTCCTACATGGTCGCCCGCCGGATCAGCATGCACATCGAGACGTGGGACCGGACGTCGCTGCGGGAGCAGGAGACGATCATCGGTCGCGACAAGGGAGAGGGCGCCCCGCTGTCGGGCGGCACCGAGTTCACGCCGGTCGACCTGGACGCGGAGGGGCCCGACGGTCCCGCGATCGCGGTCAGCTCCCACGTGCGACTCGCGCACCCCGACGAGAACGGCGGCGTGCAGATGCTGCGCCGCGGCTACAACTTCACGGACGGCACCGACGGCCTCGGCCGCCTGGACGCCGGCCTGTTCTTCATCGCCTTCGTGCGCGACCCGCGCACGCAGTACGTGCCCATGCAGACCAGGCTCGCCCGCGACGACGCGCTGTCCGAGTACCTGCTGCACACGGGCTCGGGCATCTTCGCGGTGCCGCCGGGCGCCGAGGGGCCCGGCTCCTGGATCGGCGAGCCGCTCTTCAGCTGACGCGTGCGGGGTCGCGAGACGGATCTCAGGGTGCCGTCGACGCGGCGAGGTCCGCGTAGCCGGGCTTGATCACGCCGTCGATGAGGTCGAGCCGCTGGTCGAAGTGCTCGAACGCCGACTTCATGGCGTTGACGGTCAGCCACTCCATCCGGTCCAGGGTGAGCCCGCCCACGCGGGCCAGGTGGTCGAACTCGTCCGACAGCGTGACGCCGCTCATCAGCCGGTTGTCGGTGTTGACCGTCACCCGGAACCGCAGCGCCATCAGCAGCCAGATCGGGTGGTCCTCGTAGCTGGTGGCCGCTCCGGTGTGGACGTTGGAGGTGGGGCACATCTCGAGCGGGACCCGCACGTCGCGCACGTAGTCGGCCAGGCGACCGAGCCGTGCCGCCCCGTCGGGCCCGACCGTGATGTCGTCGACGATCCGCACGCCGTGGCCCAGTCGCTCGGCGCCGCACCAGCCGAGCGCCTCCGAGATCGACGGCAGCCCGAAGGCCTCGCCGGCGTGGATCGTGATGTGCAGGTGGCCCCGGCGGATGAGGTCGAAGGCCTCCATGTGGCGGCTCGGCGGGAAGCCCGCCTCGGCGCCGGCGATGTCGAATCCCACGACGCCGCTGTCCCGGAACGCCAGCGCCAGCTCGGCGATCTCGGCGGAGCGTGCGGCGGTGCGCATGGCGGTCAGCAGCGCCCGCACCTGGATCGGGCGTCCCTCGGCGGCGGCGAGGGCCTCGCCCCGGCGGAAGCCGGCGACCACCGAGTCCACGACCTCGTCGAGCGTCAGGCCCGCCTCGACGTGCAGCTCCGGCGCGAAGCGCACCTCGGCGTAGACGACGCCGTCCGCGGCAAGGTCGAGCGCGCACTCGCACGCCACCCGCTCGATCGCGTCGCGGTGCTGCATGACGCCGACGGTGTGGGCGAAGGTCTGGAGGTACAGCTCCAGGTTGCGGCGGTTGGCGCCGCGCAGCATCCACTCGGCCAGGTCGTCGACGTCGGTGGTCGGCAGCTCGTCGTAGCGGTGCTCGGCGGCGAGCTCGATCACCGTCGACGGCCGCAGCCCGCCGTCCAGGTGGTCGTGCAGCAGGACCTTGGGCGCCCGCCGGGTGAGCTCGGGGGTGAGGGCGATCCCGTCGGGCACGTGCTGGGCGCTGGGGTGGATCGACATCAACAAAGTGTAGAAGGCCCCGACCTCGGCGGGCCCAGCGAGTTCTGCGGGGAGGCCCGGCGCTCCGCCAGGGCGCCATAGATCGGCTTATGGTGGGGCGAGCGGCCGCCGGGCGATCGGCGGGATGGACAGGAGCGAGCATGAGCGACGTGCTGGACGACACCACCACGACCGATCCCCGGGGCCTGATCTTCATCACGCCCGAGGCGTTCGCCGACATGGAGGGGTGGCACGCCACGGCCGCCGAGCTCCGCCGGGAGGCGCCGATCCTCCGGGTGGAGGCCGAGGGGTGGCAGCCCTTCTGGGCCGTGACCCGGCATGCGGACGTGCTCGAGGTGTCGCGGCGCAGCGACCTCTTCTGGAACACCGAGAAGTCCGCTCCGGGCCCCGACCTCCAGTACGACATGATGCAGGCGCTGGGCGTGGAGCTGCCCCGGACGCTGGTGCACCTCCACGGCGACGTGCACAACCAGCTGCGACAGGTGACCAACGACTGGTTCAAGCCGGCGGCGGTCAAGCACCTGCAGCCGGCGATCGACCGGATCGCGGACGAGTACGTGGAGAAGATGGCCGCGATGGGCGGCCGCTGCGACTTCGCCGCGGACGTGGCGGTGCCCTTCACGATCCGGGTGATCATGAGCATCTTCGGCGTGCCGCAGAGCGACGAGCCGCTCATGCTGCAGCTCACGCAGGGACTCTTCGGCGCCGCCGATCCCGAGTACCTCGGCGACTTCTCGGACCCCATGCAGCTGATCACGTCCACGATCGGCACGTTCGAGGAGTACTTCGGCGACCTGACCGTGCAGCGTCAGCAGCAGCCGACCGACGACCTCGCCACCGTCATCGCGAACGGGCTGGTCGACGGCGAGCCGATGGGTGAGCGCGAGCGGCTCTGGTACTACATCATCGTCGCCACCGCCGGGCACGACACCACCTCGTACGCCCTGTCCGGCGGCATGGAGCAGCTCCTCCGCCACCCCGACCAGCTGCGCACGCTGCAGGCCGATCCGTCGCTCGCCGGCACCGCGGCCGAGGAGGCGATCCGCTGGACGAGCCCGGTCCGCAGCTTCATGCGCTGGGCGCAGGAGGACACCGTGCTCGGCGGCGTGGAGATCGCGGCGGGCGACGCCGTGCTGACGTCGTACCCGTCGGCCAACCGCGACGAGGACGTGTTCGTGGACTCGATGCGCTTCGACATCGGTCGCCCCGACGCCGACAAGCTGCTCTCGTTCGGCCAGGGCAAGCACTATTGCCTGGGTGCGCAGGTGGCGCGCCGCGAGGTGCGGACGATGCTCGCGAAGGTGCTCGAACGGGTCGACACGATCGAGCTCGACGGGGAGCCGCAGTTCTCGGGCGCCCACTTCGTGAGCGGCGTGAAGCACCTGCCGGTGCGCTACACGCTCCGTTGAGCACCCCGGACGGCAGGGCCGTGACATCGTGAGGCCATGACGACTGCGGGGTTCCCGGACGGCTTCATGTGGGGGACGGCCGCGTCGTCCCTGCAGACCGAGGGCGCCCCGCCCCGCAGCGACTGGTACGCGTGGGAGGAGTCGGGTCGGGCGCCGCGCTCGGGTGAGGGCAACGGCTTCGCGGTCGACCACGAGTCCGACCTCCGCCAGTTCGCCGGGCTCGGCCTGACGCACCACCGCCTGTCGCTCGACTGGGCCCGGCTGGAACCGCGCCAGGGTCGCCACGACGCCGAGGCGGTCGAGCACTACCGGGCGGTGCTCACCGCGGCCCGGGACGCGGGCGTCAGCGTGTGGGCCTGCCTGCACCACTTCGACCTCCCTGGATGGTTCGCGGACGACGAGGGCGGCTTCCTGGACCGGCGGGCGCGGTCGCTGCACTGGGCCCGTCACGTGGACTGGGTGGGCGAGACGCTCGGTGACCTCGTCCACGGTTGGAAGCCCGTCAACGAGCCGGTCGTCTACGCCCTGCTCGGCTGGTTGATGGGGAGCATCCCGCCGGGGCGCCGCGACCACGGCGTGTTCGCCGAGGCGCTCGAGGCGGTGCTGCTCGCGAACCACGAGGCGTGGCGCCTGTTGCGCTCCGGCGACCAGCCGACGTGCACGATCCACGGCCTGATGCCGGTGTACCCGGTGTGGCCGGCCACCGACGAGCGCCAGGCCGCCGCGGCCAGGGCCAACGCGAGGCTCGTCGACGACCTGGTGTGGCGGACCTGGATCCGGGGCCTGCGCGACGGCGTGCTGGCCGTGCCGGGACGGGCCGAGATCGAGGTGCCCGAGATGGCCGGGTCCTTCGACCTGATCGGGTTCAGCTACTACCACGCGCTCGGCGTCGGCGCGGACCTGTCGTTCGGGCCCTACCCGACCGACGCCGAGGTGGGCCCGCTCGGGCTGGCGCCGTGGGCGGAGGGCCTTCGGGTCTGCCTGGAACGTCTGGCCGAGGAGCTGCCCGACCGCCCGATCGTGGTCGCCGAGTGCGGGCTCGGGACCTGGACCGCGCAGGAC
>JAEZAI010000119.1 GCA_023427825.1 Actinomycetes bacterium | reverse complement strand
GAGGCGGTCCGGCCGATGCCGTAGATGTAGGTGAGGGAGATGACGAGGCGCTTCTCCCGCGGGATGTCGACGCCGGCGATGCGTGCCATGTGTGTCTGTCCTGCTCTTTCTCGGAGGCGAGCTGCTCAGCCCTGGCGCTGCTTGTGGCGCGGGTTGTCGCAGATGACCATCACCCGACCGTTGCGGCGGATGACACGGCACTTCTCGCAGATCTTCTTGACGCTGGGCTTGACCTTCATGAGGACTTCTCGATCACTTGTAGCGGTACGTGATGCGACCTCGTGAGAGGTCGTAGGGGGTGAGCTCCACCTGCACCTTGTCCCCCGGCAGGATGCGGATGTAGTGCATCCGCATCTTCCCGGAGATGTGCGCCAGCACCTTGTGCCCGTTCTCGAGCTCGACTCGGAACATGGCGTTGGGGAGCGGCTCGATGACCGTCCCTTCCAGGACGATGGCGTCTTCCTTGGGCTTGGGCAGAACAGATCCTCCTGATGGATCCCCGATGGCGCAGCGTCGCGTGGGACGTCGCGCTCCCCGGGGGGCAGGTCGCATGGCGCGTGCGGGGGCGGGTCCCGACGGGCCGACGGACAAATATATGTCATGGGTCCGCCGCGATCAAAGGCGGGCGTGCAAGTCTCCCAGGTCGCCCCGGGTCACGAGCCCGCACCGGTGCGGGCGTCGATGATCCGCACCAGCTCGGCGGCGATGTCGTCGGGATCCCCGACCCCGTCGACGTCCGCCAGCAGTTCCCGCTCCCGGAACCAGGCGAGCAGCGGCTCGGTGGACTGGGCGTAGAGCGCCAGGCGCTTGCGGACCGCCTCCTCCGTGTCGTCCTCGCGCTGCACGACGGCACCGCCGCACTTGGCGCAGACGCCGGTGTCCGCCGACTCGTCACGTCCGACCGCGTAGACGGCACCGCACTGCGAGCAGACCCGCCGGCCCGTGATGCGCTCGACCACGACGTCCTCGGGGACCTCGAGGTTGATCGCGAGCGCCACGCCCTGCGGCGCGAGCAGGCCCTGCAGGTACTCGGCCTGACCCGGCGTGCGGGGGTAGCCGTCGAGCAGGAAGCCCGGTGAGGCGTCGGGCTGGGCGAGCCGCTCGGCGACCACGCCCTCCATGACCTCGTCGGGGACGAGCGAGCCCTCGTCCATGATCGCCTTGACCCGCAGGCCGAACTCGGAGCCCGAGGCCGCGGCGGCGCGCAGCATGTCGCCGGTGGAGATGTGCGGGATGCCGTAGTGGGCGGCGAGGCGCGCGGCCTGCGTGCCCTTGCCGGCGCCCTGGCGCCCGAAGACGATGAGTCGGAGTGGTTCGTTCCCCGTGGGCATGGTCGATCTCCGTCCGGGGCGGGAGCCCCGTGGTGGCGGCGAGCGATGGCCGGCCGGCGCGACGGCTCACGCCGCCGGACCCGGTCAGCTCTTGCTCGACAGGAACCCTTCGTAGTTGCGCATCATGAGCTGGCTGTCGACCTGCTTCATGGTCTCCAGGGCCACGCCCACGGCGATGAGCAACGAGGTGCCGCCGATGGAGTAGGCCGCGCCGTTGTTGGCGGCGCCCGGGCCGAGCAGGTAGCTGACGAGCACCGTCGGGGCGATCGCCAGGATGGCCACGAAGATGGCGCCCGGCAACGTGATGCGGTTCAGCACCTTGGACAGGTAGTGCTCGGTCTGGGGACCGGGCCGGATGCCCGGGATGAACCCGCCCTGCTTGCGCAGGTTGTCCGCCTGCTGGACCGGGTCGAACGCGATCGCCGTGTAGAAGTACGCGAACCCGACGATCAGCAGGCCGAGGAACGCCAGGTACACCAGGTTGCGCGTGTCGGCCAGGTAGTCGTTGATGAACTGCGACACCGAGGCGCCCCAGCCGTCGGACGGGAGCACCTGGCTGAGCAGCACCGGCAGGTTGATGACCGCCGAGGCGAAGATGATCGGCACCACGCCGGCCTGGTTGACCTTGAGCGGGATGTAGGTGCTCTGACCCGAGTACATGCGCCGGCCGACGACCCGCTTGGCGAACTGCACCGGGATGCGGCGCTGGCCGAGCTCGATGAAGACCACGAACACCAGCAGGACCAGGAAGAAGGCCAGGAAGATCGCCAGCTTCACCGCGCCGTTCTCGGCGGCGTAGACGGCGGAGAAGGCCGAGGGCAGACCCGACACGACCGAGCAGAAGATGATCAGCGACATGCCGTTGCCGATGCCGCGGGTCGTGATGAGCTCGCCCATCCACATGAGGACCGCGGAACCGGCGGTGAACGTCAGCACGATCAGCAGCACGATCGCCGGGCTGAAGCCGGGGACCAGGTCCAGGTTGGACTGGCCGCCGGTGAGGCCGCCGCCGCCGTTGTGGAAGAGGAACACCAGGCCGGTGGACTGCAGGATCGAGATGCCGATCGTGACGTAGCGGGTCCACTGCGTGGTCTTGCGCTGGCCGACGGCGCCCTGCTGCTGCCACTCCTGCAGCTTGGGGATCACCACGGCGAGGATCTGCATGATGATCGACGCCGTGATGTACGGCATGATCCCCAGCGCGAAGAGGCTGAAGCGGGTCAGCGCCCGGCCCGAGAACAGCTGGAGGAAGGCGAGCACGCCACCCTCCCGGGCCTGGTCCTCGATGGCGCTCACCGCGTTCTGGTCGATGCCCGGCACGGGCACGTAGCAACCGAAGCGGTAGATGACGAGCATCATCAGGGTGAAGAGGACCTTGTTGCGGAGGTCCGGCACCTTGATGATGTTGCCGATTCGCGACACTGCAGCTCCTGAGCGCTGGTCTTCAGCGGAGACGGGGTCTCAGCGGTTCGTTGAGGCCCGCCGGGCGCTGCCCGACGGTCCGGCCTGCTCGGGGCGATCCGTCCCCCCGACCAGCGGCCGAGGGTACACCGGCCCGGTCACGGGCACCTGATCACGTCCCGGTCGGGCCGAGGGAGCCCGACGATCAGCGGTTGGTGTGCGCGGAGCCCGAGAAGGCCGGGCGCACCGCGAACGGCAGCGGCAGCTGCTCGACCGTGCCACCGGCACCGGTGATCGCGGCCTCGGCCGACTTCGACACGGCGTGCACCTTGACCGTGACCTTGCGGTCGATCTCACCGCGGCCGAGCACCTTCACGAGCGCACCCTTCGACACCAGGCCCTTGGCCCGTAGCGTGTCGGGGGTGATCTCGTCCAGGCCCGACTCGGCGATCGTGTCCAGGTTGATCACCTGGTACTCGACGCGGAACGGGTTGTTGAAGCCGCGCAGCTTCGGCACCCGCATGGACATGGGCAGCTGGCCGCCCTCGAAGCTGACGGGGATGGTGCCGCGTGCCTTCTGGCCCTTGGTGCCGCGGCCTGCGGTCTTGCCGCCCTTGCCGCCGATGCCACGGCCGACCCGCTTGCCGCGCTTGCGCGAGCCCTCGGCCGGCTTCAGGTCGTGGATCTTCATGAGGTGACCTCTTCGACGTCGATGAGGTGCGGGACCTTGTTGATCTGGCCCCGCACGTCGGGGGTGTCCTCGAGGACGTGGCTCTTGCCGATGCGGCCCAGGCCGAGCGCTCGGAGCGTGCCGCGCTGCTTGGGCTTGGTGCCGATGCTCGAGCGCACCTGGGTGACCTTGATCTGGGCCATCACGCGACCTCGGTCGGCTCGGGCGCCGGGCCACGCTCGGACTCCTGGTAGGCCTTGAGCAGACCCGCCGGGATGACCTCGTCGACCGGGAGACCCCGCAGCGCGGCGATCTCGTCGGGGCGGCGCTGCTGGCGCAGGCCGTCGACGGTGGCCTTGGCGACGTTGATGTAGTTGGACGAGCCGAGCGACTTGCACAGCACGTCGTGGATGCCGGCCTCCTCGAGGATGGCGCGGGCGGCGCCACCGGCGATCACGCCGGTACCGGGAGCGGCGGGCTTGAGCAGGACGCGGCCGGCGCCGACCACACCCACGACGGGGTGGATGATCGTCCCGCCGGCGAGCGGCACGGTGAACAGGTTCTTGCGGGCCTCCTCGGTGCCCTTCTGGATCGCGAGGGGCACCTCCTTGGCCTTGCCGTAGCCCAGGCCGACCCGGCCGGCGCCGTCACCGATCACCACGAGGGCGGTGAAGGAGAAGCGACGGCCGCCCTTCACCACCTTGGCGACGCGGTTGATGTTGATGACCCGCGACTCGCGCAGGCTCATGTCGTCGTTGTTCGCGGGCATCAGAACTCCAGTCCTGCGTCACGGGCTGCATCGGCGAGGGCGGCGACGCGCCCGTGGTAGCGGAAGCCACCGCGATCGAAGACCACCTGGTCGATGCCGGCGGCCTTGGCGCGCTCGGCGACGAGCGTGCCGACCTTGGCCGCCGCCTCGGCGTTGCCGGTGGCACCGCTGCGGAGGTCGGCCTCGAGCGTGCTGGCCGCAGCCAGCGTCACGCCGGCGCGGTCGTCGATGACCTGGGCGACCACGTGGCGGTTGGAACGGAAGACGGCGAGGCGGGGACGCTCGGCCGTGCCGGCCACCTGGCGGCGGACCCGCGAGTGACGCCGGATGCGGCTGTCCCGCTTCTGCTTGCTCTTGTCGCTCATCACTTGCCTGCCTTGCCGGCCTTGCGGCGGACGTGCTCGTCGGCGTAGCGGACGCCCTTGCCCTTGTAGGGCTCGGGCTTGCGCCACTCGCGGATGTTGGCGGCCACCTGGCCGACCAGCTGCTTGTCGATCCCGTGGACCTCGATGCGGGTCGGCTGGGGGACGTTGAACGTGATGCCGTCGGGGGCGTCCACGACGACGGGATGGGAGAACCCGAGCGACAGCTCGAGGCCTTGGCCCTTGGCCTGGGCCCGGTAGCCGACGCCGACGATCTCCAGGTCCTTCTGGAAGCCGTCGGTCACGCCGGTGACCATGTTCTGGACCAGCGAGCGGACCAGGCCGTGCTGCGCCCGGGCCTCGCGGTCGTCGCCGGAGCGCTCGACCACGAGCGTGTCGCCGTCCTGGCGGACCGAGATCAGTTCGGACACGGTGCGCGACAGCTCGCCCTTGGGACCCTTCACGGCGATGGACTGGCCGTCGATGGAGACGGTCACGCCGCTCGGGACGGTGATCGGTGCCTTGCCGATGCGGGACATCAGTTCACCTTCCCTTCGTCACCAGACGTGGCAGAGGACTTCGCCACCGATCCGCTGGCGGCGAGCCTCGCGGTCGGTCATGAGTCCCTTGCTCGTGGACAGGACGGCGATGCCGAGGCCTCCGAGGACGCGCTCGAGCTCGTCG
>JAEZAI010000582.1 GCA_023427825.1 Actinomycetes bacterium | reverse complement strand
GGGTTGGCCCGCGTGACCCAGGCGGGGTGGGCGCGCGCCGGCGCGCCGCTAGCCCCCACGCGCGTGACGCGTACGTACGGCGAGGTCCTGGGCGGCGTCGGCCTGGTCGCCGCCGATCCCGGCACCGCAGGGTTCTGGGTGGCCCGGACGGTGCCGACGACCGCTCCGGGGGACGTGTTCGTCAGCGCCGACGCCGCGGCCGAGGGGTCCGCGGTGGCCGCCGCGGTCGTGGCCCGACTGCTCGACCCCGATCGGCCGGTGCTCGCGGTGGTGGACGAGCTCGGCCCGGCAGGACGGACGTGCGTGGACGTCGCCGCGCGCTGGGGCGTCCCGATCGCTGTGGAGCGGTGGCACGAGGACGCTGACGCGCTCGACGCGGAGGCCCACCGCCGTCGGCTGCAGGCTCTGCTCGAGCGCGGCGGTGAGGGCGCGCTGGCCACCGATCCGAGCCAGCTCGCCGAGGTCGTGGCGGTCGCCGGCAGGATCACGGCGTGGGGCGGGCCGGTCGGCGGCCGGCTGCGGGCGAGCCGGACCTGAACGACCGATCGGGCCGCACCTAGGCTCGCCGGATGCCTCCTGCCACGCTCGCCGACCTGGACCTGACCACCGTGACCGTCGCGGTCGCCGACGGCGTCGCCACCGTCACGCTCGACCGGCCCGACGTCTACAACTCGTTCAACCCGACCATGACGGACGAGGTGGCCGCCGTCTGGCAGGCCCTCCGCCACGACGACGACGTGCGGGCGGTGGTCCTCACGGCGGCGGGGGACAAGGCGTTCTGCACCGGCATCGATCGCGACAGCGTCGAGGAGTTCGGGCTCGACCCGTTCACCTACGAGGACCCGGGCAAGGTCCTCGGTCCCAAGAGCCAGGGCCTGTGGAAGCCCGTCATCGCCGCCGTCAACGGCATGGCGTGCGGCGGTGCCTTCTACTTCCTGGCCGAGGCCGACGTGATCCTGGCGGCCGAGCACGCCACCTTCTTCGACCCCCACGTCACCTACGGCATGGTCGCGGCCTACGAGCCGATCCTCCTCCTGCGCCGCATGCCGTTCGGCGACGTGCTGCGCATGGCCATCACCGGCGCGCACGAGCGCGTCGGCGCCGAGACCGCGCAGCGCATCGGCCTGGTGAGCGAGGTCGTCCCGGCCGACGAGCTGCAGCAGGCCGCGCACGAACTGGCGGCGATCGTGGCGTCGCAGCCGGCGGTGGCGGTGCAGGCGACGGTCCGGACGCTGTGGGCGGCGCGCGACCTGCCCGGGCTGCAGGCCACGGACCTGGGCAACCTGTTCCTGGAGCTCGGCACCTCCACTGAGGCGTTGCTCGAGGGCCAGGAGGTCTTCTCGTCCGGCACGCGGATCGTGCCGAGGGTGCGCTGACGCTCAGCCCTCGCGCAACCGCTTGCGCAGCACCGCGAACTGCAGCCCCTCCTGCCGGGGCACGCCGTAGCGCTCGTCGCCGTAGGGGAACGGCAGGCGCTCGTCGGTCACCTCGTAGCCGCGCCGGCGGTACCAGTCGATGAGCTCGTGGCGGACGTCGATCACGTGCAGCTCGACGGCGTCCGCGCCCCACTCCGTCGCCAGGCGCTCGCCGGCGGCCAGCGTGCGCCGGCCGAGGCCAGCGGCCTGACGCGCCGGGTCCACCGCGAACATGCCGAGCAGGCACCGGCCGTGCTCGTCGGGCCGAGCGAGCTCGCAGCAGGCGATGACCTCGCCGCCGGGCCCGTCGGTGAGGACGAGCACGGCGGAGTCCGGTCCCGTGACCGACTCGAGCGCCATCGTCCGATCCACGCGCTGGCCGCCCAGGAGGTGCGTCTCGCTGGTCCACGTCGCGTCGGTGCCCTCACCCCGGTAGGCGGCGTGCACCAGGGGGACCAGCGCGTCGACGTCGTCCGCGGTCGCCAGCCGGACGTCGGTGTCGTCGTCGGTGTCGTGGTCGGTGCCGTGGCCGGAGAGGTCCATCGCTGGTGGCGCGTCCCGCGGCTCAGCGGTCGGCCGGGCTCAGCTCGAACACCCGGAACTCCCGGTCGGTGACCTCGGTGTAGTCGCGCCAGTTGGGGAACCAGGTGAGCAGCTCGTCCCAACGGGCCTGGCGCTCGTCGCCGGTCAGCAGCCGCGAGTGCACCGGGAACGTGTCGCCCTTGAACACGACCGTCGCGTCGGGGTGGGCGAGCAGGTTGCCGGTCCACGCCGGGTGGCGGTCGCTCGCGAAGTTGGAGCCGACGACCAGGAGCTTGCCGTCCTCGATCGGCACGGCGGCGAGTGGTGTCTCCCGCGGCTGGCCGCTCCGCGCGCCGGTGGTCGTCAGCATGCACATGGGCTGGGCCCGGGAGTCGAACATCCAGCGGCCGCCGCTGAGCCGGTGCAGCAGCTTGTGGGTCTGGGGCAGCACCTTGGGCGCCAGCCAGCGGAACGGCCGCGAGGCCAGGATCCATCCGGGGACCTTCACCCCGGTGATCCGGTCCTTCAGGCTCGCGGCCGGGCTGCGGGATCCGGCGCCGGCCGACGGGTCGCTGGTCGTCATGGTCGAGAGCCTCCCACGTGCGGGTCCGGAACCGGGAAGCGGTCAGTTGGTCGTCGACCCACCGTTGAGCCCGATCGTCTGGCCGGTCATCCACGACGCCTCGTCGGACGCCAGGTACACGACGGCGGCCCCCACGTCGGCCGGCTCGCCCAGGCGCCCCACCGGGACACTGCGCGCCAGCCCCGCGACCGCTGCGTCGGTGGCGTCGTCGGGCACCACGTTCGAGAGCATGCCGAGCGCGAGGGAGTTCACGGTCACGCCGGTGGGGGCGAGCTCCTGGGAGAGGTGGCGCACGAAGCCCTCGATCCCGCTCTTCGACGCGCCGTACAGCGACACCCCGAAGGCGAGCCCGGTCCGCGCCGCGCCCGACGAGATCTGGACGATGCGACCGTGCCCCCGCTCGACCATGGGGTCGACGACGGCGCGGATGCAGTGCAGCGACCCGTAGAGGTTCAGGTCGACGAAGGGTCGCCACTCCTCGGGGTCCATGTCCCGGAACGGCACCGTGCCCATGCCCGCGGGGACGCCCGCGTTGTTGACCAGGATGTCGAACGGCTGCCCGAGCGCCCCGGTCGCCGCCGTCACCCCGTCGGCCACCGCCTCGGGATCGGTCACGTCGAACGGTGCGGCGACCGCGCGCCCGCCGGCGGCGACCACCCGGTCGGCCGACTCCGCGGCGCGACCGGTGTCCAGGTCGTTGACCGCCACCGCGGCGCCCTGCTGGGCGAGGGCGATGACGATGCCGGCGCCCACGCCCCTGCCGCCCCCGGTCACCAGCGCGGCCCTGCCGGTCAGTTCGAACATCGCCCGCATGTTAGTTGACCTGGTCAAGTACAATCCGGGGGATGACGGCACCGGACGACGACCTGGCCGGGGTGGAGGCGTCGCTCGAGCGGTTGTTCCGCCTGGCGATGGGCCGCCGGCTCCTGTCCCGCCAGGCCGACGCGGTCGGGGCGCCGGTGTCGCGCGCCGGCTACGCCGTCCTGCGGACGCTCGACGGCGACGGGCCGCTGGCCATGAAGGAGCTCGCGGCCCGTACCTCCATGGACCCGGCGGTGGCGGCGCGGCAGGTCGGCTCGCTGGAGCAGGAGGGCCTGGTCCGCCAGCGGGCCGACGAGCGCGACGGCAGGGTGCGGGTCGTCGAGTCCACCGAGCGGGGCCGGGAGGTGTACCGGGCCGTCGTCGGCCTGCGCACCGCGTACCTGGGGCGGGTGCTCGACGGCTGGACGTCCGAGGAGCGCGCCGAGCTGGCGCGCACGGTGGACCGATTGGTCGACGACCTGCAGCGGGTCCCGTTCGGGCCCGAGGCCTGAGGGCTGCGCCGTCCTGACGAACGCCGGCGCGCCGAGCACCGGATCGCCGAGCGCCGAGCGCCGGCGCGCCCCCGGGTCAGTAGCCCCGGCTGGGGTCGACCTTGCCCTGGCCGACGTCCGCGGTGACCTCGGTGATGCCGTCGGACGGGCAGTGGAACCCGTCGCCGTCGTCGTCCTTGCCGCCCACCTCGGGGTAGAGCCGCTCGAACTGCCCGTCCTTCACGATCAGCAGCATGCTGCACGTGCTGGCGGACGCGCTCGGACCCTGGTCGGGGTCCTGCGGGGCGTGCAGCCCGCCGCCGGTCCAGTCGTCGACGGCCGCCGCCTGCTCCATGATGCAGTCCCGGCTCAGCACGCCGTCGTCCGCCTCGGCGCACGCGTTGGCTGCGGTGGCTAACAGCAGCCACGCCGACATGGACTGCATGCCGAGCAGGGCGACCTCGCCGCCGTCCACGTACTCGTCGACGAGGTCCAGGTACTTGCGGACCGCCGGCCACTCGTCGGCCTCCTCGAGCATGTGCGGGGCCAGGCGGACCACCGTGCCCTCGAGCGCCTGCGGGCTCCCCGACTCGAGGAACAGCCGGTCGTACTGGTTGGACTCGAGCAGCGCCCGGCCCTTCCAGCCCTGGTCGTGCAGCTTCTCGAGCAGCTTGGCGACGTCGGGCGACTCGCCGGTCCAGGACATGGTGGTGGCGCCGGAGTCGATGATCGACAGGGCGAGCGGGGTCCAGTCGGTGGTGCCGACCGGCGGGAAGTTGAACTCGCCGACCTGCTCCATGCCGACGTCCGGGATCATCGCCTCCTGCTTGATCTTCACCGTCTTCAGCGAGGGCAGGTTGCCCCAGACCGGGACCCACTTCGCGGCCTGCTCGGGGTAGAGCTGCTTGAAGTCCTGGAACCAGGTGTTCGAGATCGTCGACGTCGGGTTGGGCACCGGCTGGATCGTGCCGTTGCTCATGGACTTGGCGGTCGACACGGCGAAGGCCGGGATGTCGATCATCTTGCACTTGTGGAAGTCCGAGCTGTCCTTGCCGGAGAACTGCAGGTCGTCCTGCACGTTGCCGCCGCCGACGAGCGCGAACGCGGTCCCGCACGCCTTGGTCATGGCGGACTCGACCTCGAACAGCTTGGCGTCCATGTCGACGAGCTCGATCTGCAGGCCGCCGATGCCGCCCTGCGCGTTGCACCACTCGGCGAACGCGACCGACGCGTCCCAGATGGGCTTCTGCAGGCCCGGGCGGATGGTGGCGCCACGGTCGTTGGGCACGCCGATCTGGATCGTGCCGGCGGCGCCCTGCTGCTCGCCGTCGGCGACGGACGCGTCGCCGTCGTGGCACGGCGCCTCGACCGTGCCGAAGTCGGGGGAGTCCACGCCCGAGCCGTCGTCGGCCGGGGCCGCGGTGGCCGGCGCGCCCTGCGGGTTGCCGTTGATCTCGGCCGCGTCGGTGACGTTCTCGCCGCCCCGGGCGCCGCAGGCGGCGGCCAGGACGGAGGCCGCCAGGAGGGCGGCGACGGCGAGGGTCGTGCGTGAGCGGCTGGCGCTGGAGCGGTGCAAGATTCGGTCCCCTGGTCGTGCGGTGGCGCGCGGGGGATGCCGATCGGAGCCCGCCCGCCGCGAGTCGGCGCCAGTCTGGACCGAGCGGGCGTTCGGGTGACAAGCGGCGACGAGTGCCGCCTGTCACTCGGTTCTGCCGTCGTCGCTAGGCTCGGCATCTGGTGCTCGACGCGACCGACGTCTCCGACGCAGGGCCGATGCCCCGACGTCCGCACCCGTGGAACCGCGGTCACGAGTGGCGCGCGCCGACCGGCCCGTTCTCGACGATCACCGACGAGCAGGCCCGTGACTACGACGAGCTCGGCTACTTCGTGATGCCCGGCGTGTTCGACGCGGACCGCCTCGTCGAGCTCGACCGGGCGATCGCCCCCGGGGACGCACTCGTCCGGGAGCTGCTCGAGGGTCTGCCCGACGGGCGGCTGTCCGTGGCCGGGCTCGACACGCAGACGGTGTCGCCCAACATGGTCGGCGGTTCCGACGTGCTCGCCGCGGTCTGCGAGGACCCGGTCCTGGCCGGCGTGTGCGCGGACCTGATCGGGCCGGACGTGCGGCTCTACTGGGAGCAGGCCGTCTACAAGCAGCCGCACTCCGCCGCGCCGGTGCTGTGGCACCAGGACAACGGCTACACGTACGTGGAGCCGCAGTCGTACGTGACCTGCTGGATCGCGATCACCGACGCCACTCCCGACAACGGCTGCATCTCGGTCATCCCGGGGGTGCACCGCGACGGCACGCTCGAGCACCGGAACACCCCGATCGGCGAGGAGTGCTGGGGTGACGAGGACCGCGCGGTGGACGTGCCGGTCCGGGCCGGCGACGTGGTGGTGTTCACCTCGCTGACGCCGCACGCGACGCGCCGCAACACGACCGACGACGTCCGCAAGGCGTACATCGTCCAGTTCGTCCCCGACGGCGCCGTCGCGATCGACGTGGCGCCCGCCGGCGGCCCCGGCACGCCGCGCCCACTGGTCGACCCGGTGCTCAACCGGCCCACCGTCGTGGGCGGCCGCCCGGTGCGCGCCGCGTAGCTCCGCCGCTCTGTTC
>JAEZAI010000550.1 GCA_023427825.1 Actinomycetes bacterium | reverse complement strand
CGGCCAGTGGGACTGGATGCGTGACCCCGAGATCCACTCCACCACCTGGGAGTGGGACAACACGTGCCCGTCCGAGCAGTGGAAGCACACCCACAACCAGATCCACCACGTCTGGACCAACGTCCTCCACAAGGACCGCGACGTGGGCTACGGCCTGCTGCGCATCACCGAGGACCAGAAGTGGCACCCGGTGTACCTGGCCCAGCCGGTGTACGCCGCGGTCCTCGCGTGCCTCTTCCAGTGGGGCGTGGCGCTGCACGACGTGGAGGTCGAGCGGCTGCTCAACGGCCGAGCGGACCGTGAGACGTCCCGGGCCCGGCTGAACGAGGTCGCCGAGAAGGCGCGCAAGCAGGTCCTCAAGGACTACGTCGCCTACCCGCTCCTCGCCGGCCCGTTCTTCCTGCCCGTGCTCGCCGGCAACATGGTCGCCAACCTGACCCGCAACCTCTGGGCCTTCACGGTCATCTTCTGCGGCCACTTCCCCGGGCCCGTCCCCACGTTCACGGTCGACGACGTGGTCGCCGAGGACCGCAACGGCTGGTACGTGCGGCAGGTGATCGGTTCGGCGAACATCTCGGGCGGCCGGCTGATGGACCTGATGACCGGCAACCTCAGCTACCAGATCGAGCACCACCTCTTCCCCGACCTGCCGAGCAACCGGTACGCGGAGATCGCCCCCAAGGTGCGCGACGCGTGCGAGCGGTACGGGCTGCCGTACGTCACCGGATCGCTGCCCCGGCAGTTCGGCTCGGTGGTCAAGCGGCTGGTCCGCATGGCGCTGCCCTGACGCCGCGCCGGCGGCCCGAGCGCATGGGGCCGCGTCCGAGCGCCGGAAGTAGCGTGTCGGCCCATGGCGATGGAGGTCGTGGACGTCGACGCGATGCACCGGTACGAGCTGCTCGAGGACGGGGAGCTGCTCGGCTACCTGTCGTACACCGACCGGCCGGTCGATGACGGTGGCGGCGACGGCGTGCCGCTGCTGCGGGATCTGCAGCACACGGTGATCTCGACGGACCACCGCGGTCGCGGTCTGGGCTCGGTGCTGGTGCCGGCGGTACTCGAGGATCTCCGGTCACGAGGCGCCCGGATCATCCCGACGTGCCCGTTCGTCCGGTCGTGGCTCGAGGAGCACCCGGACGACCAGGACCTCGTCGCGTGAGCACGGCCGAGTCCGGCCGCCACGACCAGGTCGTCCTGGCGATCGACCTGGGGACCGGCGGTCCGAAGACGTCCTACGTGTCGCTCGCCGGCGAGGTCATCGACCACGACCACCGGCGCGTGGCCATCCGCACCGGCTCCGACGGCTCGGCGGTGGAGGACGCGAACAACTGGTGGGACGCCGTCGTGGCGTCGTCGCAGGTGCTGTCCGAGCGCGGCACCGTCCGACCCGACCAGATCGTGGCCGTGGCGTGCACCGGACAGTGGGGATCGACGGTGCCGGTCGACGCCGACGGCCAGCCCGCCGGCGACTGCATCCTCTGGCTCGACCAGCGGGCCCGCTGGTTGGCCGCTCGTCAGCTCGGCGGCACGCTCGCCGTCGAGGGCTACCGACCCCGGGTGGTGATGGAGTTCATCCGACGCACCGGCGGCGCACCCAGCCCGCTCGGCAACGACCCGATGGGCCAGCGGCTGTGGATCCGCCACGAGCAGCCCGACGTGTACGCCCGCACCGCTCACTTCATGGAGCCGGTCGACTTCCTGAACCTGCGCCTCACCGGCAAGGTCGCTGCGACCCAGGCGTCCATGCTCGCCAGCTTCCTCACCGACAACCGCGTGCTCGACGTGGTCGACTACGACCCGCTGCTGGCGCGGTACGCGGGGACCGACATCGACCGGCTGCCGCCGTTGCAGCCCATCCGCTCGGTGGTCGGCGGCGTGCTGCCCGAGGTGGCCGACCAGCTCGGGATCCCGTCGGGCATCCCGGTGGTGACCGGCCTGCCCGACCTGCACGCCGCCACGCTCGGCTCGGGCGCGGTGGCCGACTACCACGGCCACCTCTCGATCAGCACCTCTGCCTGGGTCGGCTGCCACACGCGCACCAAGCGCACGTCGCTGATGAACCAGATGGCCACGTTCCCGGCCGCGCTCGAAGGCCAGTACGTGCTGGTCAACAACCACGACTCGGGCGGCGCCAGCATGGAGTGGCTGCTCGACATGGTCGTGGCGCCCGACGACGGCCTCACCCCCGGCGCCGCGCCGTCGCTCAAGGACCTGGACCGGGTGGCGGCGTCGGTGGCGCCCGGCGCGGGCGGCGTGGTGTTCACGCCGTGGCTCAAGGGCATGCGCTCGCCCAACGCGGACACGGCCGTGCGAGCCGCGTTCCTCAACATCGACATCGACACCGGCCGCGCCGAGATGGTGAGGGCGGTGCTCGAGGGCGTCGCGCACCAGGTGCGCTGGTTGCTCGACGTGTCGGAGCAGGTGCTCAAGCACCCGATCGTCGACCTGCGGGGCATCGGCGGCGGCGCCCAGTCCGACGTGTGGTGCCAGATCCACGCCGATGTGATCGGCCGTCCGATCCACCGGGTGGCGCAGCCGCTGGTGGCGAACGTCCGAGGTGCGGCGCTGTTCGCCGGCCTGGTGACCGGGCACCTCGACGCCCGGAACGTGGCGGCCTGCGCCACCATCGACCGGGTCTTCCGACCCGACCCCGACGCCGCCGCGCTCTACGAGGAGCGCCAACGGGAGTTCGTCGGTCTGCACAAGAAGCTCAAGGGCGTCTCGCACCGGCTCCACCGCCTGGCCGGCCGGCGCTGACCCGCAACCCGGCGCGGCCCGACGCTCCGAGGCCCGGGTTCTGTTCCACCTTTTCGACGCTGCAGCGACGAAGAGGTGGAACGAAGAGAGTCAGCTGGTCAGCCGCCGGGTGTGACGGCCGCCGCCTCGACCTGTTGCACGAGCTCCTCCACCACGCAGCGGTCCAGGAACCAGCGCGCCACCTCGTCCAGACGGTCGGCGAAGTGGGCCTTCGACGGCGAGACGTCGACCGCGGAGACGCCGAGCGGCGTGTCCGTGGCGACGCCCGCGTTCATCGCGTCGTCGGGTACGTCCAGGTCGCAGCCCTCGACGAGCTCGACGATGTCGCCAGGATGCAGCGTGGTCGCGAACCAACGGTGCGCGGGCGAGCCGTCGCTCGGCCAGAGCCCGTACATGCCGCCGCCGAGGTCGCGCAGCGAACCCCCGATCTCGAGGTCGTGCACCGCCCGGAAGCAGTCGGGCGCGCCGGGTGCGGACGCGGCGAGGAAGGCCTGGCGGAGCTCGCACGGCGAGAGCTCGCAGTCAGGACCACGGCCCACCAGCAGCTCGCCCCGCTCGGTCACCAGCCGCAGCTCAGCTCCGGCCACGGTGTGGACGAGCGCGATCGCCTCCCGGAGCACCGACCTGGGCACGCGGCGCGCCTCGAGCGACGACGATTCCCCCGGTTCCCGTGAGTTAGGCATACCGAACAACATAGGGTCAGCATTGTGACTCCGCAAGGGTCGACCCGTCCCTTGCCGTTCCGGCGGTCGAGCGGTCGGTAGCGTCGGCGCGATGCTGAGCGAGCTGTCCCAGGCCGTGCGCAGCGGCGCCGTCACCCCACTCGAGCTGGTCGACGAGGCGATCCGCAGGATCGACGCCGGCGACGGGCCGATCGGCGCCGTCGTCCGGGTGGAGGCCGAGTCCGCGCGCCGGGCCGCCGCCGCGCCCGCCGGCTCGGGCGCGCTGGCCGGGCTCCCCGTGCTCGTCAAGGACATGGCGCGCTGCAAGGGATCCGTCACCACCTACGGCGTCACGATGCACGCCGACGCACCGGTCGACGACGTCGACGACGTGGTCGTCGCCCGGTTGCGCGAGGCGGGCGCGATCGTCGTCGGCCGCACGAACTCGCCGGCCTTCGGCCACGCACCGTTCACGTCCAACCTGTTGTTCGGGGCCACTCGCAACCCGTGGAACACCGACTTCTCGCCCGGCGGTTCCAGCGGCGGATCGACCGCCGCGCTCGCCGCCGGCTTCGTGCCGATCGCCACCACGTCCGACGGTGGCGGCAGCGTGCGCATCCCCGCCGCGCTGTGCGGGTTGGTCGGGCTCAAGCCCACCACCGGGTCGATCGGACGCAACGTGCTGCCCCGCTGGATGGAGCTGTCGACCCAGGGCGTGACCGGCCACACGGTCGCGGACGTGGCCTACCAGGCCCAGGTGGTCGCCGGACCGGCCGCCGGCGACTGGCTGTCCGCGCCCACGGCGCCCGGTCAGTTCACGCCGACCCGGCCCCGCCGGGTGCTGGCGTGCCGGACGTTCCGGGCCGACGTCGACCCCGTGGTGGAAGCCGCCTACGAGGCGTCGCTCGACGCGCTGACCGGGGCGGGGATGGAGGTCGAGCGGATCGCAGCGCCGAGCGACAACCAGAGCCTGGGCGACTGGTACGTCATCGCCACGTGCGAGCTGGCGCACAGCCTGGCCGACGAGCGCGAGCGGTGGGACACGTTCGACGACTCGCTCCAGGAGATGCTGCGCGTGGGCATCTCGGTGTCCACCGCGGACTACCTGGCGGCCAATCGCCGACGCCACGAGGTGGCTGCTCGGATCGACGCGGCCATCGGACCCGACGGCGTGCTGGCCCTGCCGACGTTGAACGTGCGGGGCTGGCCGCCCGATGGCCCGACTCCCACGGACGCCGGCTCGGTGCGGGGCGACCCGACGATCGCGGTGAACACGCCCGACCTCAACCTCACCGGGCACCCCGCCCTCAGCGTGCCGATGGGGCTCGGTGAGGACGGGTTGCCGATGGGGTTGCAGCTGGTCGCGCCGCGGTGGGCCGACGGGCTGGCGCTCGGCGTGGCCGAGTTGCTCGAGCAGGTGCGGCCGTGGCCGCTGGTCGCGCCCGGCTTCGAGCCGTTCGCGATCCCCTGACCGGCGACGGCCGTGCCGGCAGCGGTCAGAACCCGCTCTTGTGGACCCGCTGGACGTCGATGAACAGGATCACCCGGACGTCGGTGGGACCCATGCCGTAGGGGCCACCGGTGTACTTCTCGGACAGCTCGTTGATGCTGTCGGCGGC
>JAEZAI010000522.1 GCA_023427825.1 Actinomycetes bacterium | reverse complement strand
CGCCTCGGCCTTGCCCATGCCCTGCAGCCGGCCCTGCACCACGAGCTCCTCCCCCACCACCGTGCCCGGCGCGGGGACCGCGCCGATCTGGGCGACGTAGCCGATGCGACGTCGCACCTCCCGGGGGTCGCGGGCGACGTCGACGCCGGCGACCAGCGCCGTGCCCGCCGTCGGCGCAAGCAGGGTGCAGAGCATGCGGAGGGTGGTGGTCTTGCCGGCGCCGTTGGGGCCGAGCAGTCCCAGGATCTCGCCCTCCCGGACCTCGAAGTCGATCCCCTTCACGGCCTCGACCGGACCGGTGCGGGTCTTGAACGTGTGGGTGAGACCCCGGACGGAGATCACCGATGAGCTCTGGGAGGTGGCGACGTCTGACACGCGGACGAGGCTCGCGCCAGCGCCCGAACCAGTCAAGTTTGATTATCGCTGGAGCTCGTCCTTCCAGCGGGCCACGGGGTGCGCCTCGCCGTCGCGCTCTTCGTCAGCGAACCAGTACCTTCCCTCCTCCAGCCGGCGCCGGAACTGCCGGCTCCACTCGATCTCCGCGCCCAGGCGGAGCGAGGTGAAGTCGACGATCTCGCGCACGTGCTCGGGGATGCCGCCGTCCTCGCCCGTCGCGCCGTCCGGGATGGATTCCCGGAGGAACCGAAGCTGCTGGACCTCGCCCTCGAGCTGCGAGACGCGCGCGCCGAGCGCGGCGATCAGCTCACGTCGCGAGGTGAACGGCATCAGGCAGAGCGCTGGGATCAAGGGCTCCGAGCCGTGCTCCACCTTCCACCAGGCCTCGCGCAGCCCGGTCTGGAACTCCTTCTCCCCCTCGCCGGTGACCCGATAGCGCTGCTTGGGCCGGCCCGGACCCGACGGCGGCTCGTCGTCGGCGACCGCCTCGATCAGCCCGTCCTTCTCCATCGTCGAGATGGCCGAGTAGATGGACCCCGGCTGGATGTTCGCCCAATCCCCCAACCGCCACGTCATGAGCTCGCGTCGCACGACGTAGCCGTGCACGGGCTGCGCCACGCGCATGAGTCCGAGCACGAGCAACCGGACCGGGGTCATGGCCGAAGGCTAGTCAGATTTGACCACTGCCGGACGGCGCGACTGCCGCTCGGCGAGGTACCGTCCGCCCATGGCCGACGCCACCGACGGCTCCGCTCTCGTCGACGAGTACCTCTCCGGCGTGCCGGAGCCGCAGCGCAGCACGCTGACCGCGCTCCGCTCCACGCTCCGGCGGGTGCTGCCCCAGGCCGAGGAGTGCATCAAGTACGGCATGCCAGCGTTCGCGATCGGCGGCCACGGCGTCGCTGGCTTCGCGTCGGCCAAGCAGCACTGCGGGTACTACCCGTTCTCGAGCTCGGTGCTCACCGCGGCCGGCGACGCCGTCGACGGCTACCGGACGACGAAGGGCGCCCTGCAGTTCCCCGTCGACGAACCGCTGCCCGACGGCCTGGTCCGCACGCTCGTGGGGCTCCGGCTCGCGGAACTCCACGACTGACGCGCTCGTCCCGAACACGCTCAGCCGCTCTGTCCTTCGTGGCACACCCGTTCGGGTGCGCCCTGTGGGACGAAGCCGGCAGGGCGGGGCAGCGCCGGGCGTGTCAGGCCCGTCAGATGATCTTGAGCTCGGCGTTGAAGCGCCTCGTGGGCGCGAGCTCCACGTCGACCCGCTCGGCGATGGATGCGAACGCCTGCGCCGCCTCGGAGTCGGGCTCGCTGACCGTGATCGGCGTGCCCGAGTCGCCGCCCTCGCGGAGGGCCGGCACCAGCGGGATCCGACCGAGCAGCGGCACCTGCACCTTGTCCGCCAGGGCCTGACCGCCGCCGCTGCCGAAGATCTCGTAGCGCGTGCCGTCGTCGCCGGTGAACCACGACATGTTCTCGATGACGCCCTTGAGGTCCAGGCGCACCTTCTCGGCCATGAACGCGGCGCGCTGCGCGACCGTCTGGGCCGCCGGCTGCGGCGTGGTCACCACGTACAGCTCGGCCCGCGGCAGGTACTGCGACAGCGAGATCGACACGTCGCCGGTGCCCGGCGGCAGGTCGACGACGAGGTAGTCGGGCTCGTCCCAGTAGACGTCGGTCAGGAACTGCTCGAGCGCCTTGTGGAGCATGGGACCACGCCAGATGACGGGCTGGTCCTCCTCCACGAAGAAGCCCATGGAGATCAGCCGGACGCCGTGCGCCTCGGGTGGGATGATCATCTGGTCGATCAGCACCGGCGGGCGCTCGATGCCGAGCATCCGCGGCACGGAGAAGCCCCAGACGTCGGCGTCGACGATGGCCACCGACTTGCCGCGGTTCGCCAGCGCGATCGCCAGGTTGGTGGTGACCGACGACTTGCCCACGCCGCCCTTTCCCGAGGCCACGAGCAGCACGCGGGTCTTGGACGAGGGGTCGGCGAACGGGATGGCCCGGCCCTCGGAGTGGCCGTGGGTCGGCTGGGAGCCAGCGGTCGACGCGGGGTCGCCGTGCAGCTTCTGGCGGAGCACGGCGCGCTCCTCGTCGGTCATCGACGTGAACTCGAGCGCCACGCGGTCGACGCCGTCGAGGGCGGTGACCGCCTCGGTGGCCCGCCGCTCGATCTCGTTCTTGAGCGGGCAGCCGGGCGTGGTCAGGGCGATGGTCAGCGCCACCGTCCCGCCGTCGACCTGCACGCCGCGCACCATGTCCAGGTCGACGATCGAGCGGTGCAGCTCGGGGTCCTGGACGGGTCGCAGCGCATCGATGACGGCGTCAGAGGTGGGGGCCATGGCCTGAGCTTCCCCGTCTTGCCCCGCGGACGGCAAGCCACCCCGACGGCGAACCCACCCCGAGCGCCGTTCTGTTGCGCGATCTACGACAAAGAGGCCGTACATCGCGCAACAGAACGGGGTCAGCCCGCCAGGGCCCGCTCGAGCGCCGTGCCGGTCGCCACCAGCAGGTCCTCCCGGTCAGGTGCAGCCACCAACTGCAGCC
>JAEZAI010000516.1 GCA_023427825.1 Actinomycetes bacterium | reverse complement strand
CGGGTGACGAGCGCCCCGACGGCACCGCGGTCGTCGAGCACGGGCACGAACACCGCCCGCGGCTGGGCGGCGAACACCCGCTCGAGCTCGGCCACCGACGTGGCCGGACCGAGCGCGGCCGGCAGCTCGCGCTGCAGCTCGCCGACCGGATGGTCCAGCAGCTCCGGCTGGTCGGCGGCGTCCTTCCACTGCGATCGGGCGGCGACGAACAGGAAGAGACCGAGGGCGAAGATCCAGGCGCCGCTCCAGCGGTCGCCCACCGGGAAGAAGAGCACGATCGCGCCGGCGACCATGACGCCGGCCAGCACCTGGCCGATCATCGACGCCGTCCGGGTGGCCGGACGCTTGCGCCCCGAGCGCCGCCACAGCATGGCCCGGAGCATCCGCCCACCGTCGAGCGGGAAGGCCGGCAGCAGGTTGCTCACCGCCAGGACCACGTTGATGGCCGACAGCCAGACGAGCAGCCCGAGCAGCACGCGGGACCCGTCCAGGCGGTCGATGCCCCACGCCCCGACCCCGGCGACCACGGCCATCACCATGCTCATGGCGGGACCGGCGGCGGCGATGCGGAACTCGGCGCCCGGCTCGTCGGCGTCGCCCTCGAGCTTGGCGACACCTCCGAAGAGCCACAGGGTGATCTCGACCACGTGCACGCCGTTGCGCTGGGCCACGTAGCTGTGCCCGAGCTCGTGGCCGACGAGCGACACCAGGAAGCCGATCACCCCCAGGAACGCACCGAACCAGTAGGCGCTGGTGGGGAACCGCGGGGCGATGTTCGGCAGCGACACCTGCGCCAGGCTGACCGCGAGGAGGACGCTGACCAGCACCACGCCGCCGTTCACGCCGATGGGCACGCCGAGGAGTCGGCCGAGTCGGAGGTGGGTGCGCACATCGGGCAGGGTACCGGCTGCAGTGTTGGCACCGGCTTCGCCGGGCTGCTCCGATGAGAGTCCGTCCAGCCGGGGAAGATGCCCGCCGGCACGCCATCGAGCGCCCTCCGGGGCGGAGACCAGGAGCCCCCGATCCAGTGAGCACGACCCCCTCGACCGACCGGCTGGTGGTCCGGCGCGTCACGGAGCCCGCGCTGCTGGCCGCGCTGCTGCGCAAGGAGCCGGTCAACCCGGTCGACGGCGGCGACGACCCCGCGACCTTCGAGCGGGCCCTGGCCGACCGGACCGACACCGACCGCCGCGTGTTCGCGCTCGTCCGGCCCGACGATCCCGACCACCCGCGCACCGTCGTGTGGGTGGCGCTGAGCGTCGGCGTGCCGGACTCCCTGGTCGACCTGCTCGACGACCGGCCCGCCACCGATCCGGCGACCGCCGACACCGCGGTGGTCTAGTCGATCTGGAACGCGGACCGCGACGTCGCCGGCGTCGGTACCGGCGTCGACCTGATCCTCGGCGCGGCCGAGCAGCTGCGGACCGAGCTCGCGCAGCTGACGACCTTCGTGACGCTGTCGCCCGCGCCGGGGTTCCGACCGTGGCTCGACGCCGCGATCGCGGACGGGACCCGCACGGTGGACCTCACGGATCCGATCTCACTCTCGGGTGCGGCCGCGACCTACCTGACGGCGCGCCGGCCCGACGGCCGCCCGCTCGACGCCGTCGCCCGCTTCCACCTGCGCAACGGCGCCCGGCTCTGGCGGATCGACCCGGGCGCAGACCCGAGCGATCGCGGCGACCAGCGGTCCTACGGACTGATGGTGAACTACCGCTACGACCCCGAGGACCGCGCCGCCAACCGACGGCTGCTGGACTCGGGCGGCGTGGCGGTCGGCGAGTCGGTGCAGGCCCTGTTCGACGCCTGACCCGCCACCGCCTCGGTTCCTGACGCCGCTGGACGAGCGCCGCGGTTCTCAGCTGTCCACGAGAACCGCTGCCGGCGTCAGGCCGGCGGGAACAGCGACGCCACGTCGTCCGGCGTGGTGACCGGGTTGACCAGGCAGTAGCGCAGCACGGTCTCGCCCAACCACGTGGTGGGGACCACGAAGCCCACCTCGCGCTGGGCCAGCTCGGCGCAGAAGTCCCAGTAGTGCTGTGCGGCCCAACCCTTCCGGCGCACCAGCAGCACCGACAGCTCGGGCTCCATCACCACCTCGAGGTGATCGGTCGCCCGGGCCAGCTCCGCCGCTGCGACCGTCACCTCGATCGTCCGGTCGACGGCCTCGGTGTACGCGTCGGTGCCGTAGGTGGCGAGCGAGAACCAGAACGGAAGTCCTCGCGCCCGGCGACTCAGGTGCGGCGCGTAGTCGCTGGGGTTCCACTCCCCCTCGGCGTTGACCGCGTCGAGGTACGCCGCCTGCTGCGTGAACGTCTGCCGGGCCAGGTCCGGTTCGCGGTAGACGATCGCCGCGCAGTCGTAGGGAGCGAACAGCCACTTGTGCGGGTCGATCGTCATCGAGTCCGCGCGCTCGACGCCGTCGAAGAGGTGTCGCCGCGAGGTGGAGCACAACGCACCGCCCCCGTAGGCGGCGTCGACGTGGAACCAGGCGTCCAGGCGGGCGGCCAGCCGGGCGGCGCCGGCAAGGTCGTCCACGCCGCCGGTGTTGGTCATGCCGCCCGTGGCGACGACCGCCACGACCGAGTCCGAGATCGCGTCCAGGTCGTCGAGCACGGCGCCGTCGAGCTCGGATGGACGGAACCGGCCGAGCGCGTCACCCGGCACCACGAACGGCTCCAGGTCGAGCAGGTCCAGCGCCGCGCCGACCGACGAGTGGGCGCCGCTCGACACCACGACCACGGGCCGGGCTCCGGCCTCGGGGGTCGACCTGGCCCCCGACGGTCGTCGGGACCGCCACACGTGACGCGCCACCGCCAGTGCGGAGAGGTTGGCGATCGAGCCGCCCGACACGAACGTGCCGCCCGACCCCGGGGGCAGGCCGGCCAGGTCCGACAACCACCGCAACGCCTCGTTCTCGGCGTGGACGGCGCCCGCGCCCTCGAGCCACGAGCCGCAGTAGATGTTGCTGGCGCTCACGAGCAGATCGAACGCGGTCGACGCCTCGGTGGCCGCGTTCGGCACGAACGCCAGGTACCTGGGGTGGTCCATGGAC
>JAEZAI010000477.1 GCA_023427825.1 Actinomycetes bacterium | reverse complement strand
GCCGTGAGGTCGGGGCCGGCGGCCGCGGTGATCTCGACCAGGTGCAGCTCGCCCGCCGCCAGGTCCTCGGGGACCTCGACGCTGCCGTCGATCTCGGGCGCCTCACGGTGCGAGCGGGCGACGCCCGGCTCGTCGACCAGCACGACCGTGCGCTCCCCCACCAGCGCGTCCCGCCGCTCGGCGGTGATGCGGTCCTGGAGCTCGCGCAGCTCGGCCAGGCGCTCCGCCACCAGCCGCTCGTCGACGTGGCCGTCGAGACCGGCGGCGTAGGTGCCCTCCTCGTCGGAGTACGAGAAGAAGCCGCACCAGTCGAGCTGCGCGGCCTCGACGAAGTCGAGCAGCTGGTCGTGGTCCTCCTCGGTCTCGCCGGGGTAGCCCACGATGAAGTTGGACCGGAACGCCGAGTCGGGGCGCAGGGCGCGGATGGCGTCGATGCGACGGAGGAACCGCTCGCCGTCGCCCCACCGTCGCATCCGCCGCACCAACGGCGCCGAGACGTGCTGCAGCGAGAGGTCGTAGTACGGCACCGGCCCGGTGGCGATGAGCTCGACCAGCTCGTCGGTGAGCTCCGACGGGTACAGGTAGAGCAGCCGGACCCGGTCGACCTCGTCGGCCACCGCCCGAACGAGCTCGGCGATCGGCGTGGTGCCCGCCGGGGCCTCGATGCGCCCGTCGCCGCTCCGGTCGCGCCCGTAGGCGGCCAGGTCCTGCGCGACGAGCACGACCTCGCGCACCTGCAGGGCCCGCACCTCGTCCAGCACCGACGCGACCGTCCGCGAGCGCTGGGGCCCGCGGAAGCTGGGGATCGCGCAGAAGCCGCAGGCCTTGTCGCAGCCCTCGGCGACCTTGACGTAGGCCCAGGGCCGCTCCGACCGGGGCCGGGGAAGGTTCAGCAGGTCGAGGGTGGGCACGGAGGTCTCGACCGACACCGGGATCGACCGGCCCCGACCGGGTCCGGCGTCGGCACCCGGCTTGCGGCCGAGCGTGACCGGCACGCCGAAGCCGGCGACGGCGTCCACCTCGGGCAGGGCGCGGGCCAGCTCGTCGCCGTAGCGCTCGGCCATGCAGCCGGTGACCACGAGCTCCGCGCCGGTGGCGCGCCGCTCCTCCAGCGCCAGGATCGTGGCGACGCTCTCCTCCCTCGCCTCCTCGACGAAGGCGCACGTGTTCACGACCACCAGGTCCGCCTCGTCGGGGGACGCGGCAGGAACCAGGCCATCGGCGGCGAGGGTGCCGGTGAGCTTGTCGGAATCGACCTGGTTCTTGGGGCAGCCGAGCGTCTCGACCCAGTACGTGCGCGGCACCCCCGCAGGGTACCGGCGCCGCCCGGTCGACTCCGTGACGGCCCCTACGTGTTGGCGAGGCGGAGTCCCGGACGGGGCCACTCCGCAGCCAGCAGCCGGCCCGTTCCCGACGCGGTGGCGTACGCCGTGCGACCGTCGGGACCGCCGAAGCAGATGTTGGTGACCAGCATGTCGTCCGCAGGGTGGTGCTCCACCTGCGACCCGTCGGGCGACACGGCGGTGATCCCTCCGTTCACCAGCGTGCCCACGCACACCCAGCCGTCGCCGTCGACGGCGAGGGAGTCGAGCAGCTGCATGCCGGGCAGCCCGAGCAGCAGCTCCCCGTGCGGCTCCAGCAGACCCGTGCCCGATGCCACGCCGGGTTCGGGGACGTCCCAGGACCACACCCGGCCGGTGTGCGTCTCGGCCACGTACACCTTGTCGCCCGCCGGCGACAGCCCCACGCCGTTCGGGGCGTCGAGCGGGAAGATCGCCTCGCGGATCGAGGCGCCGTCGGCCGTGGCGTAGAAGACGCCGGTCCGGTCGCTCGTCCGCTCGAGCCGCACGCCGTGGTCGGTGAACCAGAAGCCGCCGTGCGCGTCGAGCACCAGGTCGTTCGGGGCGCGGAGCGGCCGGCCGTCGCACTCCGTGTAGACGGTCTCGACCGTGCCGGTCGCCAGGTCCACCTTCTGGATGGACCCGCCCGACCACGTGTCGGGGACCGGGCCCGGCACCAGCACGCCGCCCAGGTCGATGAACTGGAAGCACCCGCCGTTGTTGGTGATCCACACGGCGCCGTCGGGCCCGATCGCCGCCCCGTTGGGCCCGCCGCCGCACTCGGCCACGACGTCGACGGTGCCGCCCGGCCACACGCGGCTGAGCGTGCCGCGTTCGATCTCGACCACCAGCACCGACCCGTCGTCCAGCGCGACCGGGCCCTCGGGGAAGCGCAGGCCGGTGGCCACCGTCGACCACTCGGTCCCGACCGTCGTCGCCGTCATCGCTCGACCACCTCTGCGGTCGTGGGCACCTCTGTCATCGTCGGTCCTCCTGTCGGTCGGTCTCGCTCGGTCAGGTGTCGGGGCAGCCGTCGGGCGCCGGCTCGCCGTCGAGTCGTGCCTGCAGCCAGGACTCGATCGTGTCCCGCGCCGCCTCCATGGTCTTCATGTCGTGGCCGCCGTCGGGCACCACCTCGAGCTCCACGACCTGGCCGGCCTCGCACATGGACTCGAACAGCGCCTGCGTGCGGGCCGGACTCACGACGATGTCCTTGTCGCCCTGCACGAGCAGCACCGGCGCGTCGGCCGCGACCCGCCCCGGGCTGTTGGCCTGGCTGATCTTGCGTCCGACGTCCGTGGTCAGCGGGTCGACCGTCCAGTACCCGTCGGTGGGCATGGCGGCGATCTGGGCCGTCAGGTCCCCGAGGCACCGCACCTTCATCTGCTCGGCCAGCTCGACCAGGGCCGG
>JAEZAI010000470.1 GCA_023427825.1 Actinomycetes bacterium | reverse complement strand
CGGACCGACGACCTCGTCGCGGCCCGAGAGCTCGTCTCGCTGCCGCAGCTCGCAGGGTCGTGGCAGCGAGCGCTGATCGCGCGGCTGCAGCGCGACCAGGAGGGCGCGGACGGAGCCGCCGCCCCGGTGCGTCAGCTCGGCACCCTCGACTGACGCAGGCTCGCCACGGAAGGCGTCGCGGGCGCTGCCCCGGGTGGGGGTGCCGGGCATCGCTATCGTTGGGCCGATGGCTACCCAGGGCTTCGAGGGCCGCCTCGAACGCATGGTGGAGGGAACCTTCAGCCGCTTGTTCCGGTCGTCGGTGAAACCGGTCGAGTTCGGTCGCAAGCTGCAACGGGAGATGGACTCCCGGCGCTCTGTCGCGGTGGACGGCCGGACGATCGTCCCCAACTGGTACCGGTTCACGGTGTCGGTCGAGGACTACGAGCAGTTCGTCGACATCGAGGGCACCCTCCGCCGCGAGCTGGCGGACGCCGCCAGGGAGCACGCCAGGGACGAGGGCTACTCGTTCGTGGGCCCGGTCGAGATCGAGCTCGGCGCCGACGAGCGGCTCCGCACCGGGATGCTCGACGTCGAGTCACGCTGGGTCGAGGGCGAGGGCGGGCTGCCTCCGGGTGCGCTCATCCTCCCCACGGGCGACCGCGTGCCGCTGGGCGAGTACGTGGTGTCGGTCGGGCGCCAGGCGGACTGCACGATCGTGCTCGCGGACCCGAACGTGAGCCGGGTGCACGCCGAGGTGCGCCCCGCCGGCGACGGCTTCGTGGTCGCCGACCTGGGTTCGACCAACGGGACCAAGGTCAACGGCGTCCGCGTCGCCGAGCACGAGCTGCAGGACGGCGACGAGGTCCGGTTCGGCAACACGGCCGTCCGGTTCGAGGCCTCGTAGGCTCCGCGGCCGTGCCCGAGCAGCTGCTCACCATCCTGAAGCTCTGCCTCCTGGCGCTGCTGTACCTCTTCTTCCTGCGCGTCCTGCGGGCGGTGTGGACCGAGGTGAACCCGCCCAAGACCGCGGCGGCCCCGGCGGCACCGGTGGCGACGGGCACCGCCCGGTCCCGTCGTGCCGCCAACCGCGCCGCAGGCCGCAGCCGTCGCAAGGACGTGGTCCCCACCCGGTTGGTGGTCGTGGAGCCGCCGGCCCGTCACGGCACGGAGTACGCCCTCGGGCCCGACATGACCGTCGGCCGCGCGCAGGGCTGCAACCTGGTGTTCGACGAGCAGTACGTCTCGCAGGTCCACACCCGGATCTTCAGCCGGGACGGCTCGGTGTTCGTCGAGGACCTCGGCTCCACCAACGGGACGTGGGTCAACGGCACGCGGGCGGTCGGCCAGATGCCGGCGCGGCTCGGTGACCGCATCCAGATCGGCAACGTCGTGATGGAGGTCCGGTGACCTCCCTCAGGATCGGCGCGTCCTCGCTCGTGGGGCAGGTGCGCAGCGCCAACGAGGACTCGTTCCTGGTCACCGAGGACCTGGTCGCCGTCGCCGACGGGATGGGCGGCCACCGCGCCGGTGAGGTGGCGTCGGCCGACACGGTCGAGGTGCTGCGGCTCGCGGCCGGTTCCCGCGCGGTCGAGGACCTGGTCGCCGCGGTGCACCGGGCCAACCGTCGCATCAACGAGCGGGCGGCCGAGGACGACGAGCTCCGCGGCATGGGCACCACGGTCTGCGTGGTCGGGCAGGTCCGCTTCGACGACGAGGAGCAGCTCGCGGTGCTCAACGTCGGCGACTCGCGCGTCTACCTCCTGGCCGACGGCGTGCTGACGCAGCTGACCGAGGACCACTCCCTCGTCGAGACCCTGCTGCGGGAGGGCCGCATCTCGCCGGAGGAGGCCGAGCACCACCCGCAGCGCAACGTGATCACCAGGGCGCTGGGCGTGGAGGCGCTGGTGGTCGTCGACGCCTGGCTCCTCCACCCGACCGATGGTGACCGCCTGCTCCTGTGCAGCGACGGTCTGTTCGGCGAGCTGTCCGAGGACCGCATCGCGGAGATCCTGACCGAGGCCGAGGATCCCGAGGTGGCGGCGCGCCGGCTGGCGGCCGAGGCCGACGCCGCCGGCGGTCGCGACAACATCACGGCCGTCGTCCTCGACGTCACGGGCACGGGCCAGCCCGCCGCCCCGGTCGACGGCCGCTACCGGCGCATCAGCACGCCGGCGATCGACATGTCCGATCCCGACGAGTCGGGGCCCCGCACCGACACCGTGCCGCTCGTGATCGCCCCCGATCCGGGGCCCGGCGAGGACGGCGAGGTGGCCGGGGACCTCGACCCCGTGGACGAGGCCGCGGCGACCGAGGACGTGGCGCCCGAGCCGGCCGAGGTCGGCACCCTCGACGCGCCGGTCGCACCGGCGGACGAGCCGGCGGCCCCTGCGGTGACGGAGGCAGAGGAGATCGAGGGCACGGCCCACGAACCGGCCGGACGCCGGTGGCGTACCGCGCTGTTCGTCGTGGCGGTCGTGGTCGGGCTGGTCGTGATGGCCGGTGTGCTGGTCGTCGCGTCGCGGTCCGGCTGGGTGGTGGCGCAGGAGGACGGCACCGTGGTGCTCCTGCGAGGACCAAAGGACGGCGTGCTGTTCCTCGGCCCGACCGAGGTCGAGCGCTTCGGCCGGATCGACCTCGACGACCTGACCGACGCCGACCGCCGGCAGGTGGATCGGGGCCGGTCCTTCGGCACCGAGGAGGAGGCGCGCGCGTACATCGGCGTGCTCGAGGACCGCGCGACCACCACGACCACGACCACGACGACGACCACCACCACGACCACGACGACGACCACCGTGGTCCCGCCGGTCGACCCCAACGCCACCCCCGTCGTCCCCCCGCCGGCGGGGCCGTGACGGCGACCGCCACCGCACCGCCGTCGGCGGTCCAGCTGCTCGGCCGGCGCCGACGCACCACCGAGCTCGGCCTCCTGGTCCTGGCCGTCCTGATCATCCTGGGCGCGTACGCCCTGGCCAGCCTGGGCCGCAACGCCTCGCTCCCCGCGGACCTGTGGCCGTTCCTCGCCGTGCTCCTCGCCCTGCTGATCGGCGCGCACCTGGCCAACCGCCGCCTGGCGCCGGCAGCGGACTCCCTGCTCCTGCCGATCGCAGCGCTGCTCAACGGCATCGGCTACGTGTTCATCGCGCGGCTCGACCAGGACCTGGCCGCGCTGCAGGCGTCGTGGACGGCGGCCGGCATCGGCGCCTACGTCATGACGCTGCTGTTCGTGCGCGACATCCGGCTGCTGCAGCGCTACCGGTACACGGCCGGCCTGGTCGGTGTGGCGCTGCTGATCATGCCGCTCCTGCCGGGCATCGGCCGCTCCATCAACGGGGCGCGGATCTGGGTGTCCGTCGGGCCGGTCAGCTTCCAGCCGGGCGAGTTCGCGAAGATCGCGTTCGCCGTGTTCTTCGCCGGCTACCTGGTGGAGCGGCGCGAGCTGCTGAGCGTGGCGACGTTCCGGGTGGGGCCGTTCAACA
>JAEZAI010000396.1 GCA_023427825.1 Actinomycetes bacterium | reverse complement strand
CCCCCGCCGCGGCGCTGTGGGACCGCAGCGGCACGAACGATGCCGCTGGTCCTTCCCGGGACGAGGGACGGCCGGCGGTCACGATCGCCGGTGACCCGCTCGAGATCCACGCCCTGCTCCAGAAGGTCCGCCCGTCGGTGGTGTCGATCCACACCGGCGTCCGCGGCGGCGAGGCCGCCGGGTCGGGCATCGTGCTCACCGACGACGGAATCGTCCTCACCAACGCGCACGTGGTCGCCGGCGCGCAGACCATCGAGCTGGACCTGGCTGACGGCCGGACGGTCGAGGCCCGGTTGCTCGGGTCCGTGCCGTCCGCGGACGTCGCGGTGCTCCAGGCCGAGGGCCTGACCCAGCCGGTCACCCCGGCCGAGCTCGGCAGCTCCGACTCGCTGCAGGTGGGCGACACAGTCGTCGCGATCGGCAACGCCCTGAACCTGGGCGAGGCGCCCAGCGTGACCACGGGCATCGTCAGCGCGCTGAGCCGCTCGATCGTCACGCCCGACGGCGGGTCGCTCGACAACCTCATCCAGACCGATGCCGCCATCAACCCCGGCAACAGCGGCGGGCCGCTGGTCAACGCCAACGGCCAGGTGGTGGGCGTGAACACCGCGATCCTGGCCGACGCGCAGAACATCGGCTTCGCCCTGGCGATCGACGAGATCCGCTCGATCGTCGACGACCTCAAGGCCGGGCGACCGGCCAAGCAGGTGCGGCCGCTGCTCGGCGTCGAGACCGTGGACGTCAGCTCGATCGACGCCACGATCCGCAGCCGCTTCGGCGTGACGTCCTCCTCGGGCGCGTTCGTGCAGACCGTGAACCCGGGCACCGGTGCCGCCACGGCTGGCCTGCAGCAGGGCGACGTGATCACGTCGGTCGACGGCAAGCGCGTCCGCACCGCCTCGGACGTCGGCACGGCCGTGCGGGCCAAGGACCCGGGCGACTCGGTGCGCATCGTGTGGGAGCGCGACGGCACCGAGATGGACGGCACCGCCACGCTCGGCTCCCGCTGAGCCGCCCGGCCCGACACGGCCGGTCCCGGATCGGACCGGTAGGATCGACGCCCATGTCCGACACCTACGCCCCCGAGACCGACGAGCCCATCGAGTGGGTGGCCGCCGCCACGATCGTCTACCTCGGCCCGGTCGCGCCCCACTGGGAGATCCGCGGCGACCACGGCGACACGCAGCTCATCGACGACTTCCGCTCCCGGGTGAACGCCCGGCTGATGCTGCTCCCCCCGCACGACCCGCAGTTCAAGCGCAACAAGGAGCGCGTGGCCCGCGACGCCGAGCGTGAGCTGATCGAGCTCACCTGGGACCTCGGCGACGACGACGACCGCTGAGGTCGACCGGGCCCGACCGCCGGCCCGTCGACCGGCCGCGGCACCGCCGCGACCGGCACGCCGACCACGGCCCCGAGGCAGGCTCCGCACACGCCTCCGGCCGATAGCCTGAGGCCATGACGGACCCGGTGGAAGTGCGCTCGCCCTACCTGAACCGGGAGCTGTCCTGGTTGGACTTCAACGCCCGGGTCCTGGCGCTGGCCGACGACGACGCCACGCCGCTGCTCGAGCGGGTGAAGTTCCTGGCGATCTTCAGCCAGAACCTGGACGAGTTCTTCCAGGTCCGCGTCGCCGGGCTCAAGGACCGCGTCGCGGCCGGCGTGACCCGGCGCAGCCCCGACGGCATGAGCGCCGGGGAGCAGCTCGAGGCCATCAACTCGCGCACCGCCGAGCTGGTCGAGCGGGCCGACGAGATCTTCCTGGGCCCCATCTGCTCGTCACTTGCGGACGAGGGCATCGTCTTCTCCACCTGGGAGGAGCTGGACGACGACGACCGCGAGTGGGCCACCGTCGAGTTCCGGAAGCGGATCTTCCCGGTGCTGACCCCGCTCGCCGTCGACCCCGGCCACCCGTTCCCGTACATCTCGAGCCTGTCGCTCAACCTCGGCGTGATCGTCCGGGACCCCACCACGGACCAGCGCCGTTTCGCCCGCGTCAAGGTCCCGTCGTTGCTGCCCCGCTTCGTCGTCATGCCCGACGGCGAGCGGTTCGTGCCGCTGGAGCAGGTCATCGCCCACCACCTGGACGAGCTGTTCCCGGGCATGGAGGTGCTCGACCACGTGGCGTTCCGGGTCACGCGCAACGCGGACCTCACGGTCGAGGAGGAGGAAGCCGACGACCTCCTGGCCGCCATCGAGATGGAGCTGCGACGGCGCCGCTTCGGCAAGGCCGTGCGGCTGCAGGTGGAGGACGACATCTCGGCCGAGGCGCTCGAGCTGATCCGCGACGAGCTCGAGCTCACCGACGACGACGTGACCGCGCACTCGGCCCCGCTCGACCTCGGCGGGCTGTTCGCCGTGGCCGACGTGGACCGGCCCGACCTCAAGTACCCCGAGTTCGTCCCGGTGACCCAGCACCGGCTGGCCACCAACGAGGACGAGGAGCCCCCCGACATCTTCGCCGTCATGCGCGACGGCGACGTGATGGTCCACCACCCGTACGACAGCTTCTCCACCTCGGTCGAGGAGTTCATCCGCCAGGCGGCGCGGGACCCGAAGGTCCTCACGATCAAGCTCACGCTCTACCGCACGTCGGGTGACAGCCCCATCGTCGCCGCGCTCATCAAGGCGGCCGAGATGGGCAAGCAGGTGGTCGCCCTCGTCGAGCTCAAGGCCCGCTTCGACGAGGAGCGCAACATCGAGTGGGCCCGGCGGCTGGAGCAGGCCGGGGTGCACGTCGTGTACGGCCTGGTCGGGCTCAAGACCCACACCAAGACCTGCCTGGTGGTCCGCGACGAGGGCGAGAGCGTCAACCGCTACTGCCACATCGGCACCGGCAACTACAACTCGAAGACCGCCCGCCTCTACGAGGACGTCGGGCTGCTCACCGCGGACCCCGACCTGGGTGCGGACCTGACGCAGCTGTTCAACTACCTGACCGGCTACGCCCGGGACGTGCACTACGCCAAGCTGCTGGTGGCACCGCACACGCTGCGCAACGGGCTCGTGCGCTTCATCCGCAACGAGCGCTCGGCGGCGCCGGGCGCCGGCCACATCATCATGAAGATGAACAGCCTGGTGGACGCCGACATGATCGACGAGCTCTACGCGGCGTCGCAGGACGGCGTGAAGATCGAGCTGATCATCCGCGGCATCTCGTGCATCCGCCCCGGCGTCCCCGGTCTGTCCGAGAACATCACCGTTCGCTCGATCGTCGGCCGCTACCTGGAGCACTCGCGCATCTACCGGTTCGCCAACGGTCGGGGACCCGGCCAGGAGCTCCACTTCATCGGCTCCGCCGACCTGATGCCGCGCAACCTGGACCGGCGCGTCGAGGCCGTCGTGCCGGTGCGCTCGCCCGAGCTGCGCGTGCGCATGGACGAGGTGCTGGCCGTCGCGCTGGCCGACGACACGCTGGCGTGGGAGCAGCAGGACGACCGCTGGACCCACGTCGAGCGCCGCAACACGGTCGAGACCCACCTGGAGCAGCAGGAGCACGCGCTCAAGCGGGCCACGGTCGGGCGCCGGTGAGCGCCGGGGCGGGCTGACGTGTCGACGACGACCCGTCCGGTCGTGCGGGCAGCGGGTGGCGTGGTGTGGAGGAAGCGGCGGGGCGAGGTCGAGGTGCTGGTCGTGCACCGGCCGGCGCCCCGGGACGACTGGTCGCTGCCCAAGGGCAAGCTCGAGCACGGCGAACGCCACCGCGACGCCGCGCTGCGGGAGGTGTGGGAGGAGACCGGCATGCGCTGCACGGTCGGCGAGCGTCTCACCGAGATCCGCTACGACACGCCCAAGGGCGAGGACAAGCGCGTCCGCTGGTGGGCGATGACCGTCGACCGTGACGACGGCTTCACCCCCAACCGGGAGATCGACGACCGGCGGTGGGTGCCGGTGTCCGAGCTGGACCGGCGCCTGACCTGGGACACCGACCGGGAACTCGTCCGCCTGTTCCTGGAACGCGGCATCGCCCTCTGACGGCCGACCGATCGGGACGGGCCGCACCCGGGCCCCAGCCGTCGTTCACCCCCCGGCCACCTGCGGATCCGCGCCACGACGCGGGTCAGGAGCCGGGCCCACCGAACCTTCAACCGCGGTTCACCTCACGTTCACCTGCAGACCGCCTGGCGTCCACCCCCGCTTCCTACGTTGCCAGCAGGTGGCGACGGCGCCGCCGGGTGGCGAACAGCGCCACCGCAGACCAAGAGACCTCCGAGGAGGCGGTTGCATGTTGCAGAAGGGCCGGTTCGCCTGGCTGATGGCGTTGCTCCTGGCGGTGGGCCTGGTGGCCGCCGCGTGCGGTGACGACAAGGACTCGAGCTCGTCCGGTTCGGACGACTCCACCACCACGACGGAGGCCGCGGGCCCCGCCGCTCCCACCGACGCCGACATCACGGCCCTCACGGCCAAGATCTCGGGCGGCGGCGCCAGCTTCCCCGACGCGTTCTACCAGGCCGTCAACGCCGACTTCGACGAGATCGCCGGCTCCGAGCTGGTGACCTACGCCAAGAGCGGCTCCTCCGACGGCCGCAAGCAGCTCGCCTCCGGCACGCTCGACTTCGCCGGCAGCGACTCGCTCCCCAAGCCGGAGGAGACCTTCCCGTCGAAGGTGCTGTTCTTCCCGACCGTCGCCGCACCGATCACGGTCAGCTACCACCTGGAGGGCGTCACCGAGCTCCGGCTCAGCCCAGAGACCATCGCCAAGATCTTCCAGGCCGAGATCACCTCCTGGGACGATCCGGCGATCAAGGCCGACAACCCCGACGCGACCCTTCCCGCCACGAAGATCACGGTGGTCCACCGCTCCGACGGCTCGGGCACGACCAACAACTTCACCAAGTACCTGAAGGCCGCGGCGCCGAGCTCCTGGAAGCTCGACTCGGGCGACACGGTGAACTGGCCTGCCGCCACCCAGGGGGCCGAGAAGAACTCCGGTGTGGCCGCCCTGATCGGTCAGACCGCCGGTGCCGTGGGCTACGTCGACCTGGCCGACGCCATCAAGGCCGATCTGACCTTCGCATCGATCAAGAACGCGGACGGCGAGTTCGTCGGCCCGACGGCCGCCGGCACGGAGGCCGCCGTGGCCAACGCCGAGGTCGCCGCCGACCTCACGTACAACCCGCTCAACGCACCGGGCGCCGACAGCTACCCGATCACGGCCCCGACCTACCTCCTGGTCACCCAGACGCAGGCGGACGCGGCGAAGGCCGCCACGTTGAAGACGTACCTGAAGTACGTGCTCACCACCGGCCAGTCCCAGGCGCAGAAGCTCGGCTACGTCGGCCTGCCCGACGACCTCCAGCAGAAGGCGTACGACCAGGTCGACCGGATCGGCGGCTGAGTCGCTCGTCCTGCCCGGACCACGGGTGGAGGGCGCCGTTCCCCCAACGCCCCCACCCGGGTCCCGGTGGCTACTCCCGTGCCGCCCGCTCTCCTAACGTCTGCCACACCCCCCGCCTGATCGAGACCGCATGACCCTCGAACTCGAGACCGATCCCCAGGATCCGGCCCCCGAGCCGCCCAGGGACGCGCCGGACCTCCACGTGGACGGCGCCGGTGGGCGCACCGACCGGATGTTCCGGCGGATCGCCCTGCTCGCCGGGCTCACCGTGCTGCTCGTCCTGGTGCTCGTCGCGCTGGTGACCACCAACAAGGCGTGGCCCGCGTTCAGCGAGCTCGGCGCCGACTACTTCTTCGGCACCGAGTGGGTGCCGTCCGAGGGCAAGTTCGGGATCGTCCCCCTGGTCTTCGGAACGGTCCTGGTCTCGATCCTGGCGATCCTCGTGGCCGTCCCCATCAGCGTGGGCATCGCGCTGTTCGTCACCGAGGTCGTGCACCGGCGGGCCCGTGGCGCGGTCACCACGACGATCGACCTGCTCGCTGCCGTGCCCTCGGTCGTGTTCGGCCTGTGGGGCTTCTACTACCTGATCCCGCGGTTCCAGACCGCGTTCAACGCCATCTCGGACGCCGTGTCCGGCATCCCGGTGCTCAGCACGATCCTCGGGCCGTCGACGGGCTCCAGCTACGCCTCGGCCGCCCTCGTGCTGGCGCTGATGATCACGCCGATCATCACGGCGGTCACCCGGGAGGTCTTCATGACCGTGCCCGAGAACGCCAAGGCCGGCGCGCTGGCACTGGGCGCCACGCGGTGGGAGATGATCCGCGGGGTGGTGTTCCCGCACTCGACCGGCGGCATGACCGGAGCCGTCATGCTCGGCCTGGGACGCGCCAT
>JAEZAI010000377.1 GCA_023427825.1 Actinomycetes bacterium | reverse complement strand
GGCGAGGATCTCGTGCTCGTTTTCGAGGCGCACGCGAAAGCGCCCCTCGGGCAACAGCTCGACGATCTCGCCGTCGAATTCGATCAGTTCTTCCTTGGCCAATAGCTCATGCGTCTCTGGTGACGGGCCGTCATGGCCCCAGCGCGCCGCTGGACCGGGAAGCCCCTGGTCTCCGGCGAAGGCGAGAGACAGCCGCGTTCAACGCGGCTCAGCCCGGACTAGATGGGGACGCCAACGCCCGAAATCCACCCCCTGATCAAACGGTTTTCGAGACTCCGAGGGTCGGTGAGGCGTCGGCTCGCCGACACAGGAACTTACCCACGTTTCAACGGTTTGGTGCGGTGCAACCTTTCTTGCAGGTGGAGTTCTATGCCCGGTTTGTCGTCGGAAGACCGTTCGTTCGCGCCCAGTTCGGGGTTTACGGGTGCGCGAGGCGTTGAGGGCCCGGCGACCCTGATCTGTTTTTCGCACCTGCGCTGGGACTTCGTCTTCCAGCGGCCGCAGCACCTGATGACGCGCTTCGCCGCGCATCGGCCCGTGATCTTCTTCGAGGAGCCGATCGTCGAGCAGGATCGCACGATGCCCGCGCTGCGCCGGAACGTCTGCGACAAGTCCGGCGTGGTCGTGGCCACCCCGCTGCTGCCGCCGGGCCTCGACCCCGAGGCGACCGACATCGCCGCCAAGGCCCTGCTCAACGAACTGGTCGAGGAGCGAAACGTCGCCCGCCCGATCGTCTGGTACTACACGCCCATGATGCTCAGCTTCTCGCGGCATCTGGACGCCTCGGTCGTTGTCTATGACTGCATGGACGAGCTTTCGCACTTCCGCTTCGCCCCGCCCGAGCTGGTGGCCCGCGAGCAGGAGCTGTTCGAGAAGGCCGACGTCGTATTCACCGGCGGCTACAGCCTGTGGGAGGCCAAGCGGCTCCAGCACGGCAACGTCCACCCCTTCCCGTCGAGCGTGGACCGCGGTCACTTCGCCCAGGCTCGGGAGCTGGATCGCGACTCCGCCATCGACCAGGCTGGCCTGATCCGGCCCCGGCTTGGCTACTACGGCGTGATCGACGAGCGGCTGGATCTGGAACTGATCGCCGCCCTGGCCGACGCGCGTCCCGACTGGTCGATCATCATGGTCGGTCCGGTGGTGAAGGTCGACCTGGAGGACCTGCCCAAGCGCAACAACGTCCACTACCTGGGCTCGAAGTCCTACGCCCAGCTGCCGTCCTACCTGGCAGGCTGGGACGTGGCCCTGATGCCCTTCGCCATCAACGACGCGACCAAGTTCATCAGCCCGACCAAGACGCCGGAATATTTGGCGGGCGGCCGGCCGGTGGTCTCGACCCCGATCACCGACGTCGTCCGTCACTACGGCGACCTCGAAGGCGTGCGCATCGCGGACACCGCCGAGGCCTTCATCGCCGAGTGCGAGACAGCGCTCGAGCTGTCGCGCAACCCGCGCGCCTGGCGGCCTGAGGTCGACAAGGTCCTGTCGGAGCTGTCCTGGGACCGCACCTTCGCGCGCATGGCGGCCCTGATCGACGAGGCGGCCGCGCGCCGTCCAGGCGGCTCGCCTTTGCGCGTCGCCGGCCCGGCCATCGTGTCCTCCAAGCCGAAGCGCCGGCCCGACTACCTGATTGTCGGCGCGGGCTTCGCGGGCTCGGTTCTGGCCGAGCGGCTGGCCAATGACGCGGGCAAGCGCGTCCTGGTCATCGACCGCCGCCCGCACATCGGCGGCAACGCCTACGACCACCACGACCAGGCCGGCGTGCTGATCCACAAGTACGGGCCGCACATCTTCCACACCAACTCCCAGGAGGTGTTCGCCTATCTGTCGCGCTTCACCGCCTGGCGGCCCTACGAGCACCGGGTGCTGGCCTCGACGCGCGGGCTGCACGTGCCGATGCCGATCAACCGCACGACGCTGAACATGCTCTACGGGCTGAAGCTCGACACTGACGCCGAGGCCGAGGCCTTCCTCGCCTCGCGCGCCGAGCCGGTGGAGAAGATCCGCACCTCGGAGGACGTGGTCGTCAACGCCATCGGCCGCGAGCTCTACGAGCGCGTCTTCCGCGGCTACCCCCGCAAGCAGTGGGGCATGGACCCGTCCGAGCTCGACAAGTCGGTGACCTCGCGCGTGCCGACGCGGACCAACCTGGACGACCGCTATTTCACCGACCGGTTCCAGGCCATGCCTCTGCACGGCTACACCCGCATGTTCGAGAACATGCTCGACCATCCGAACATCGAGATCGAACTGGGCGTCGACCACACCGAGGTCGAGGCGGAGGTCGAGCCCGGCCACACCATCTTCTGCGGCCCGATCGACGAGTACTTCGGTCACCGCTTCGGCGAGCTGCCCTACCGCAGTCTGAAGTTCGATCACCAGACGCTTGACCGCGAGTGGTTCCAGCCGGTCGCCACGGTGAACTATCCGGAGGAGGACGTGCCCTACACCCGGATCACCGAATACAAGCACCTGACCGGTCAGACCAACCCGCGCACCTCCATCACCTACGAGTACCCGAGCGCGGAGGGCGACCCCTACTATCCGATCCCGCGCGCCGAGAACCACGCCCTGTTCAAGCAGTACGAGGCCCTGGCGCTGCAACAGCGGGACGTGACCTTCGTGGGCCGTCTGGCGACCTACCGGTACTACAACATGGACCAGGTCGTGGGTCAGGCGCTGGCCACCTACAACCGCATCCTGGCCGAGGATCTCGGCGCCGTGCCGGCTCCCCGGGCTTAGCCGGGCCCGCCCCCGAAGGTGCCCAGCGC
>JAEZAI010000366.1 GCA_023427825.1 Actinomycetes bacterium | reverse complement strand
CACGTCGGGATCGTCGGGGTCGGGCATGTCGTCGAGGATCGCCTCGACCTCCTCCTCGTGCTCCGCGTAGACGACCAGGTCCCCTCGCTCGTCCCACTCGTACGGGAGGTCCGCGACCGTGAGCGAGTCGGCCAGCATCGTCTGCAGCGCCGCCGGCCACGCGCCGACCTCGTAGACGACCTTCGCCGCGGCTGGGTCCAGGGCCGGTCGTGCCGAGGCCATGACCTCGTCGATCAGCTCGTCGACCGCGTCCTCGTCATCGGGCAGCACCGACAGCACCGTGCCCTGCCAGGCGTGGCGGATGCCGTGGGACTCGAGCAGGCTCGCCAGCAGGCCACGCGACTCGCCGGCCCAGCTGGTGCAGTCGTACGCGAGCTCCTCGTCCCCGGGGCCGCCCTCGAGTGTCTCGACGACCTCCTCGTCGCCGAAGTCGGTCACCAGCTCGACGTCGGGCTGGACGAGATCGCCCTCGAGCTCGTCGTCGAGGTCGTCGTCGTCGAGGTCCTCCCGGAGGTCGTCTCGGAGCTCCTCGTCGATGGCCTCATCGGGGGCGTCGTCCAGCTCGTCGAGGTCGTCGCGTGCGTCCACGCCCCCATCATGGCGTGCCATTGGGGCGCCGCGTGGCCCGCTCGGTAACGTCACGGCCATGACGAACACGGCGCCCGACCGCAACCTGGCCATGGAGCTCGTCCGCACCACGGAGGCCGCCGCGATGGCGGCGTCCAAGTGGGTGGGACGAGGTGACAAGGAGGGCGCCGACGGCGCCGCCGTCGACGCCATGCGCCTGATCCTCGGCACCGTGAGCATGACCGGCACCGTCATCATCGGCGAGGGCGAAAAGGACGAGGCGCCCATGCTGTTCAACGGCGAGGTGGTCGGCGACGGCTCCAACCCGCAGGTGGACATCGCCGTCGACCCGATCGACGGCACCACGCTCACCTCCAAGGGACGCGGCGGCGCGGTGGCCGTGATCGCCGTGTCCGAGCAGGGCACCATGTTCGACCCGGGCCCGTGCGTCTACATGGAGAAGATCGCCGTCGGACCCGACGTGGCCGGCAAGATCGACATCAACGCGTCGGTCGCGGACAACCTCCGTGCCGTCGCCGAGGCCAAGGGCATCCCGGTGCGCGAGGTCACGGCGACGATCCTGGACCGCCCCCGCCACGACGACCTGGTCGCCGAGGTGCGGGAGACCGGCTCCCGCATCCGCCTGATCGGTGACGGCGACGTCGCTGCCGCCATCGCCACTGCGTACCCCGACTCCGGCGTGGACATCCTGTTCGGCATCGGCGGCACGCCCGAGGGCGTCATCGCCGCCGCGGCTCTCAAGTGCATGGGCGGCGAGCTCGTCGGCAAGCTCTGGCCGCGGGACGCGGCGGAGCGCCAGGCCGCGGTCGACGCCGGCTACGACCTGGACCGGGTCCTCAGCACCGACGACCTGGTCGCCGGCGACAACTGCTTCTTCTCGGCCACCGGCATCACCGACGGCAACCTCCTCAAGGGCGTCCACTACGACCGCAACGGCGCCACCACGCAGTCGCTGGTCATGCGCTCCCGCTCGGGCACGGTCCGCGTGGTCGAGGCGCGGCACCGCCCCGACAAGCTGGGCCTGACCTGAGCGGTCGGGAGCGGGCGATCCTGACCTGAGCGGTCGGGAGCGGGCAGTCCTGACCTGAGCATCCCGTCCCCGGTCGCCCGCACGGGTACCGGGGGCGAGAAGCTGCAAGGCTTCGCGTCGTGGAGTTCGACGACGACGCCCGACTGGACACCTCGCAGGTCGACGACGCACGCGGCCGAAGCCCGTCGGGCGGACTCGGCGGGCTCGGTGGACTCGGGGGCGGCCTCCCGGGCCTGCCGGGCGGCGGCTTCGGCACGGGCGCCAAGCTCGGCGGCGGCGGGATCATCGGCCTGGTGGTCGTGCTGCTGATCGCGTTCCTCAGCACCCGGGGCGGCGGCCTGGACTCGAGCGGCATGCTGGGCGCCTCCACGACGATCGGCGACCAGAGCGCGTCGGAGGTGGCGTCGGAGTGCCGCACCGGCGCAGACGCGAACGAGCGCCAGGACTGCCGGATCGTCGCCGTGGTGAACAGCGTGCAGCGGTACTGGACCGGCGTGTTCGCCAACAGCGGGATCACCTATGAGCCGGCCCGCACGCAGCTGTTCTCCCGGGCCACCACCACCGGGTGCGGCGCCGCGTCGTCGGACACCGGTCCCTTCTACTGCCCCGCCGACCAGACCGTGTACGTGGACCTGACGTTCTTCGACGCGCTGTCCCGGCCGCCGTTCAGCGCGAAGGGCGGGCCGTTCGCCCAGGCCTACGTGATCGGCCACGAGTACGGCCACCACGTGCAGAACCTCCTGGGCCAGAGCGCCGGCGGCGACCGCCAGGGCGCCACGTCCGGCTCCGTCCGCCTGGAGCTGCAGGCCGACTGCTACGCCGGCGTGTGGGCGGCGAACGCGGTGTCCACGGGGTTCATCACCGAGATCACCCCCGACGACATCAGCGAGGGCCTGGACGCGGCGGCCGCGGTCGGCGACGACCGGATCCAGTCGGCAGGCGGCGGTCGGGCCAACCCCGACTCCTACACGCACGGCACCTCGGCGCAGCGCCAGAAGTGGTTCCAACGGGGCTTCGACACCGCCGACCCGACCGCCTGCGACACCTTCAGCGGCCGCATCTAGCCGTTCTATTGCGCGATGTACGGCCCATAGGTCGTACATCGCGCAACAGAACCGGAGCGCGGGCGGGTCAGAGGCGGCGGACGAACAGGGCGCCGACGAGGCTGAAGCCGTGTGCGGACAGGAACCCGTGCGCGCCCTCGGACACGGCCCCCTCGGACACCGCGCCCTCAGACACGGCGAGCTGCGCGCCGAGCCCGGCAGCCGCCGAGCACCACACCGCGAGCAGGTGCCGCCCGACGCCCTCGGACCGGCGCTCCTCGGCCACGACGACCGCCGTCAGCCCCGCTGCCGGCCCCGACCCGTGACGGCCGACCGCGGCGCCCACGAGCGACATGGGATCGCCGGGCTCCTCGGCGACGACGACCAGCGGCGCGGGTTCCCCCGGCCGGCCCAGCGGTCCGTCGGGTTCCACGTCGCACAACGCGGCGACCGGCTCCTCCACCATCCGCACCGTGCGCAGCGCCACCTCCACCCCACCGCGTCCCACCACGTGCGGACCTCCGAACGGCTCCTCGCGGATGGCCACCCAGTGCGGGGTCCCGTCGTCGCGGCGACGCTGCTCCAGCAGGTGCAGCCGTTCCACGGTCCACGCGTCGGCCACGCCCGCGAGCGATGCCACGGCCGCCTCGATGCGCTCCACGGGCAGCTCCTCGCGGAGCGTCACGTGGGGTCGGTAGTCCGGCCACTGCTCCGGTCGCTCGAGCGGGCCCCTCCGCACCGCCGAGCGCAGCTCGGTGAGCCGTGCGACCGCGTCCGCTGCGACGTCCAGGTGCACGGTCGGCGTGACGGGGGCGAACGTGGTGCCGGGGCCGATCGCCATCTCGAACCGGCGGGCGGCCGCCGCAGCCGAGCGCAGCGTCCGCACGACGTGCGCGACGTCCTCGTCGCGGACGTTCACTGGCGGGACGAGCGTGCAGTGCGGAGCGACGTGGAACGGCGCCTCGGCCCCGAGCGCCCGGCGCAGCACGTCCACCCGGTCGGCCGC
>JAEZAI010000289.1 GCA_023427825.1 Actinomycetes bacterium | reverse complement strand
TGCTCGCGCTCGTGGGTGAGCACCGTCAGGTCGACCGAGTCGAGCGGCCGGCGTTCGATGCCGCGCTCCGCCGCGACGCGGGCGATCGAGCGGATCCGGGCGTTCGCCATCTGGACGTAGAAGACCGGGTTCTCGTTGGACTGCTGGACCACGAGCCCCAGGTCCACGGTCTGCGGCGAGTCCACCGACTGCAGCAGGTACGTGAGGCGCACCGCGTCGGCCCCGACCTCCTCGACCAGGTCCTCCAGCGTGATCAGGTCGCCGGCCCGCTTGGAGATCTTGACCTCCTCGCCGTCGCGCTCCAGTCGGACGAGCTGGGTGATCACCACCTCCAGGTCGTCGGGGTCGTGGCCGAGGGCCTGGATCGCGGCCTTCATCCGCGGGACGTAGCCGTGGTGGTCCGCTCCCCACACGTTGATCACCAGGTCGAAGTCCCGCTCGAACTTGTCGCGGTGGTAGGCGATGTCGGGCAGCAGGTAGGTGTACTCGCCGTCGCTCTTGACGAGCACCCGGTCCTTGTCGTCGCCGAAGACGGTGGAGCGCAGCCAGATCGCGCCGTCGCGCTCCTCGACCATGTCGCGCTCGCGCAGGTCCGCGAGCGTCTCGTCGATGGCGCCCGCGGCAAGGAGGCTCCGCTCGGAGAACCACGTGTCGAACTCGACGCCGAGCGACGCCAGCACCCGGCGCTGGTCGTCCAACGCGTGCGCCTCACCCCACTCGAGCGGGTCGACGTCGTCGGGCATCTCCTCGGCCCAGTCGATGATGTACTGGCCCATGTAGCCGCCCTCGGGCGGCTCCTCCCCCGCCTTCCGCGCCGCGAGCGACGAGGCGAACGTCTCCATCTGGACGCCGCGGGCGTTCACGTAGAACTCGTCGGAGACCTCGTGGCCGACGAACCGCAGCAGCCGGGCCAGGCTGTCGCCGTACACGGCGCCCCGGGCGTGGCCCGCGTGCACCGGACCCGTCGGGTTGGCCGAGACGTACTCGACCATCACCTTGGTGCCGGCGCCGACCTCCGCGCGGCCGTACTCGGGCCCGGCGGCGAGGACGGTGCCGACGAGCTCCTGCAGCCAGCCCGGATCCAGGCGGAAGTTCACGAACCCCGGTCCCGCGATCTCGACCGCCACCACGTGGCGCGGCGGGTCGGCCATCAGCGCGTCCGCCAGCTGCTGGGCGAGCTCCCGCGGGTTGCGACCGGCCTTCTTGGCCGTCGCCATGGCCACGTTCGACGAGAACTCGCCGTGCTCCCGACGCGCGGGCCGCTCCAGGTGGATGTCGGCCGGGGGCTCGACACCGAGGGACGAGAGCGCATCTCGGAGTGCGGCGGTCAGGACGTCACGCATGTGCGGGGGCTCCACGGCGGGGACGCCGCTTCGGGTCGGGGACGGTGAGAGCGTGGATCGTACCGTCGGGCCGACGGCGGCCACGAAGCGGTTCGGGAGCCGACTTCGACCTGCGCTAGGGTCGCAACCCGCTGCCCTCGTAGCTCAGGGGATAGAGCATCGGCCTCCGGAGCCGTGTGCGCAGGTTCGAATCCTGCCGAGGGCACGAACCGACTCCCCGCCGTTCCAGGCGACCGTCCTGGTTCGGTGGGGTCTCGCTCATCCCGCCGAGCGCCTGAACGCGCTCTCGGCTCGATCGTGGACCGTGGTCCAACGGTCGGGCGGCCGGGTAGGGGCCGGTGCATGAGCACATCCCGCAACACGCTCACCCGATCCGTCCACGACCTCGGGCTCGCCGCCTGGTTCGGTGGCTCCCTCATGGGTGCGATCGGCGTCAACCGCTCGGCCGCCAAGGTGGCCCGCAGCAAGGACACGGCGCACGTGGCCGGTGCGGGCTGGTCCGCCTGGACCCCGGTCAACCTCGCCGCCATCGGTGCGTATCTCGCCGGCGGCGCCGTCCTCACGTTCGCCAACAAGAGCCGCGTCGTGGCGCAGCGGGGCGTCGGCACGACGTCCGCCGTCAAGACGGGGCTGACCGTCGTGGCGCTGGCCGCGCCCGGGTACTCCCGCCTGATCGGTCAGCGCGTGATCGACGCCGAGAACGCCCACGCGGCCGACGGGACGACGCCCGACGAGGCGACACCGCCGGAGGTGGCCTCGGCGCAGCGCCAGCTGTCGATCCTGCAGTGGGTCATCCCGGCCACCACCGGCGGGCTGGTCGTCATCTCGTCCTTGATGGGCGAGCAGCAGCGTCCGCGCCAGGTCGCCGGCGGCGTCGCCCACCGGCTGGCCGAACGGGTCTCGAGCGTCTCGCCGTTCGGTGACGAGGGGCCGGCCGACGCCATCCACCGGATCGCCGACAAGCTGCCGGATTCGCTGTTGCCGACCGGCTGAGGTCGGGGAGCCCGCAGGCTCACGTCGAGGGTCGGCACCTGGCGGCCGGCGACCGTCCGGAACCGTGCGGGCAGGTCAGGATCCTGCCGAGGGCACTCACTCCCGCACGCGTCGCCGGCGGGTCACCAGCGTGGTGACCAGCCAACCCGTGAAGGCCAGCGCGACCACCGGGAAGCTGGGCGGCAGGTTGAACATCGCCGACAGCACCAGGCCCAGCCACACGCTGAGCAGCGCGGCGCCGGCGCTGAGGCCCACCGCCAGGAACGGTCGGGCCGTGATCGCCAACGCGGTCGCGGCGGGCGTGATGACGAGTGCGAACAGCAGCAGCGTGCCGACCACCTGCACCGCCATCGTGGTGACGACAGCGAGCAGGACCATGAACACCAGGCCCAGCGTCCCCGTCGCCACGCCCTTGGCCTCGGCGACCTCGGGGTCGATCGAGGCGAACAGCAGCGGGCGGGCGATCGCGGCCAGCACGAGCAGCACCCCTGTGGCCATGAACCCGAACGTCCGCAGCTGATCCGGTGTGACCGCCAGCAGGTTGCCGAACAGCACGCTGGTCACGCTGCCCGCGCTCTCGCTCGCCAGCGACGCGAACAGCACGCCCAGGGCGGTCGACGCGGCCAGGATCGTGCCGGTCGCCGTCTCCCGGTCCACCGTTCGGCGGCCGAGCAGGCCGATGGCGATGCCGCCGCCCGTGCAGAACACCGCGAGGCCGGCGGTCACCGGCACGCCGACCAGGACGGCCGCCGTGGCGCCCGGGAAGCCGATGTGGGCCAGTGCGTGCGCGGCGAACGAGTCCCGGCGGACGACCACGAAGTAGCCGATCGGTCCGGCCGCCAGCGCGACGAGGGTGCCGGCGATCAGCGCGTGACGCATGAACGACGCGGACATGACGGAGGTCCAGTCGGACTGGTAGCCGACGTCGGCGAGCACGTGCAGCACGGCCGAGCGCCTCACGCGCTCCGGGTGAACAGGTCGCCCTGCGCCGTGCGCACGACCTTGACCGAGGTGCCGTAGAGGTGGCTCAGCAGCTCCTCGTCCACCACGTCACCGATGTCGGCGTAGTGGGGGTGGCCGTCCAGCAGGTACACCGCCCCGGTCAGCACCGACAGCAGCGAGTTGATGTCGTGGGTGACGACCAGCGTGGTCACCTGCTCCCCCGCCTCGGCCCGGCGCGTGGTCACCCGGTCGATGAGCCGTACCGCCTCGTGCTGGTTGCGGACGTCCAGGTTGGCGAGCGGCTCGTCGAGCAGCAGGAGCTCCGGCCGATCGACGAGCGCCTGCGCCAGGGCGACGCGCTGGCGCTGCCCTCCGGACACCTGCGACATCCGGCGCCCGGCGAAGTCCTGCGCGTCGACGTCCGCGAGCGCGGCCCCGACCCGTTCGTCGCGCTCCCGGCGCGCCTGGCGGGACAGCCCGAGGCCGTAGCGGTGGCCGGTGAGGCCGAGCGCGACCAGGTCGCGGCAGCGCACGGCCTCGGCGATCTGGGCCGCGTCGTCCTGGGGCACGTAGCCGATCCGACGGTCGCCGCGCCGTGGCGGGCCGCCCAGGACCTCGACGGTGCCGGTCGCGGGCGTGAGCAGACCCAGGAGGAGTTGCAGCAGCGTGGACTTCCCGGACCCGTTCGGCCCGATCACGCCGACGACCGACCCACCCGCGATGTCGAACGTGCCGCGGGACCAGACGGTCCGGTCACCGCGACGCACCTCGACGTCGCGCAGCGACACCACCGGCGTCGGGGCGGCGGTCGCCGGCTCGGTCACAGGCCCAGGGCCGCGGTTAGCGCGTCGAGCTGCGAGACCTGCCACTGCACGAACGAGCCGGCGCCGGCCGGCATCGTCTCGGTGACCGGCACCACCGGCACGCCGGCGCCACGGGCCACCTCGGTGAGCTGCTCGGGCAGCGGGCCCACGGTCTGCGTGTTCTCGATGAGCACGTCTGCAGCGCCCTCGCGCAGCGCGGACTCGAAGCCGTCGACGTCCGCAGGTGCGGGCTCCGACTCGTTGGTGGCGGCGTCGCGGTAGCCCGGTGGGGTCACGTCGGTCAGCCCGAGCGCAGCGGCCATCGGGTCGAACACCGACTCGGTCGCGGCGTAGGGCCGCCCGGCAGCACCGGCCCGGATCCGCTCGATGGCGGCGTCGTACGGCACGAGCGACTGCTCCCAGCGCTGGAAGCGGTCGGTGTAGTACTCCTCGGCCTGCGACTTGGACACCTGCTGCAGCGCCTGGGTCACCGCGACGGCGGTCTCCTTGACGACCGTCGGGTCGTACCAGACGTGTGGGTTGTCGCCCTGGGCGCTGCCGGCGATCTCGCCGGCGTCCACGACCACGGCGTCGCCCGACGACGACTCGACTGCGTCGCTCGCCCAGGTGTCGTAGCCGAGGCCGGTCACCACGACGACGTCGGCGTCGTCGCACGCCGCG
>JAEZAI010000286.1 GCA_023427825.1 Actinomycetes bacterium | reverse complement strand
AGCTGCAGGTGGGGCGACGCCCCGCCGGCCACCGAACCCGTGCCGCCGAGCACGAGCCGGGGTCCCGTGCTCCCGCCGGGCGTCCACGGCTGCCCGGCGATCGACAGGGCGGTGGCGGTGTCGGCCGGGCCGGGATCGGACACCGCCGCGGTGAGGACCAGCGACGCGCCCGCGCCCAGCCCGAGCTCGGCGGTGCCGGTGGCAGTGCCGCCGTCGGACCCCGGCGTCCACGAGAGCTGGGCCGAGCGCAGCGTCACGTCGGCGGCGAGCGGCTCCGGCGTGGCGAGCGATCCCTGGACGGTGGAGACGACCGGCGCATCGGCGCGCGCCGTGGTGAGCGTGCCCGACAGCGCCACGTCCACCGGCCCGATGCCGGCGAGCCCGTCCGCGGCGACCTCCACCTGCGTGGTGCCCCACCCGGTGGCGCTGCCGGTCATCGAGACGTGGCCGTCGCCGCTGGGGGCGGTGGCGGTCGCGTCGATCGCCGCGTACGGCGAGCCGCCGCTGGGGAAGGTGACCGTGGTCGTGGCGTCCCAGCGGTCGACGCCGGTGAAGGGCACGCCGTCGCCCTGCAGCGCACCGAGCGGCAGGCCGATGTCCTCGCTGGTCACGATCGGCAGCAGCAGGCCGTCGGACGGGATCTCGAGGGTGACCGCGCCCCAGGCCGCCGGCACGACCACGGTGCCCTCGGAGAGGAGCGCGCCCGCGATCGACAGCCGGCCCGACGCGCCGGTGACCGACAAGCCGCCGGGCAGCACGGCCCCGGCGTCCGTGAAGGTGGCGCTCGACGACGAGGGGCAACTCTCTGCCGGATCGATGGTGGTCGTCGTGGCCGGACCGGTCGTCGTGGTGGTGGTCGTCGTGCTCGTCGCCGGCGCCGACGAGGCGGTGCCGGCGACGGTCGACGACGGGATCGTCACCGCCACCGTGCCGCCGGCGCCGGTGAGCACACCGGGGAGGCCCGCGGACAGCGAGGACAGCGCGTCGCACAGGGCGACCGGCACCTCGTCCGCCGGCAGCTCGGTCACGTCGAGCGGCGCCGAGGCGACCGCGACGCGTCCGAAGCTGTCGGTGATCTGCAGCTGGACCGTCGTCTCGCCGTCGCCGTCGGGGGCGGTGAACGAGAGCGACGGATCGCTCGTGTCGGTGCCCGACGGCAACTCGAGGTCGCCGCCGTCGAAGGACCACCGGTAGGTGTACGGCGCGCCCGCGGACGTGACCTGCGACGTGACCACCACCGGACCGCCGACCTGGGCCACCACGGCGTCGGCGCCGTCGGCGACGGTGACCTGCAGGCCGTCGTCGCCCCACACGACCTCCACCTCGGCCGTCGCGGTCGCCGTCCCGCCGAGCGCATCGGTGACCGTGACCTCGAATCCCAGGTCCTGCGACGTCTGGTCGGGATCTAGGCTCGGCGCCGTGAACACCAGGTCGGCGGAGGCGCTGTCGCCGACGACGGTCGCGTCCGGGCCCGAGGTCTGCTGCCAGGACCACGTGAACGGACCGGTGCCGGTCGCGGTGGCCGACAGCACGGCCCGGTCGCGGGTCGCCACCTGGAGCACCGACCCGTCCCCGATCGCGGCCGACACCTCGTCGGGCGCGGACGGTCCGGTGCCCGACGGAACGGCTGTCGACGACCCTCCGCCCGAGGAGCTCGAGCTGCGGTCGACCTGGCTGCCCAGCGCGGTCGACGCCGCCGGCACCAGGTGGACCTCCATGTCGGAGTGGCGTTCGTACGAGCCGCCGTCGGTGCCGGTCAGGCGGAGGTGCAGGGTGGTCGGCGCGTCGATGTCAGGTGCCGTGAAGCGGGCGACCGCGGTCGTGGGGTGCTGACCGGGCGCGACCCCCGACCAGGTGACGGCGGGCTCGACGCCGTCGCAGCCCTTCTCGCCCTCGACGGTGCAGAGCTGCTGCCAGCTGACGTTCCGGGCGAGCGAGCCGCTGGCCTCGCCCCGGAGCAGCACGGTGGCCGGCCGGCGTCCACCGTCGGGACCGAGGATCGGCGTGACGACGGTGAGGTCGTCGCCCGCGTCCACGGCCTCCTCGTCGTGGACGGGGAGGGTGACCGTCGTGCCGGCCCGCTTGCCGCTCGGGTGGGCCTGTCCCGGACCGGTGGCCCACATCCACACGTTGACGTCGTCACGCCGCGAGGTCGCGACCGAGAGCTCCATCCGCACCGGCGGGGTGGTGGCGCCGGGAGGGACCTCGGCGTTTGTCACGCACGTGAGGTGGCCGTGCGCGCCGTCGACCGCGGTGTCGGGGCACGTCCAGCCCTCGCCCGCGATGTCCGACGGTCGCACGCCCTGCGGCAGGTCGACGACCAGCACGCCGCCGTCCGAGGCCACCAGGCCGCGGTTGGTCAGGGTGATCTGGACCGAGCCGACACCGCCGCGGACGAGGCCGTGGTCCACCTGGAGGTCGGGGACCAGCCGCGGGACGTCGCTGTCGACGTCGACGCGGAACCGCGGTGCGTCGCCGGGCGCGCGGCGTCCGTCGAGCGAGGTCGTGACCTCCCAGCGGGACGATCCCGCAGCGGCCGGGGCGAGCGTCACCGGCAGGTCGAGCGTGGCCTCCGACGGCAGGTCCTGGTGCAGGGTCGTGCTGCAGCGGAGGCGGGTGTCGCGTGCGACCTGCCTGGGCCCGTCGCCGTTGCGGCCGCCGTCCGACGAGAACCCGGCGCAGCGCCAACCACCGCCGCCGGCACGTTCGACGGCCTGGTCGACGTCGGGGGTGACGACCACGTCCAACTTCGAACCGGCGAGCGCAGGTCGCGAGCGGTGGTTGGTCACCTGCACGGTCAGCGGCCGGGGGGCGTCCACGGCGAACTGCAACGGCGCGCCCGGGAGGTCGTCGACCGACGCGGGTGACGTGATCCGGGCCCGCAGCTCCGGCTTCGGCGGCGGGTTCACGACGATCGAGGTGCTGGCCTCCGCCGGCTCGTCCCCGTCGCCGGTCGTGGCCCGTGCCCGCAGCTCGGACACGCCCTCGACCGCACCGTGCTCGTACGTGACGGGCACCGCCAGCAGCGTCGGCCGGCCGGCGGGCAGCGCACCGGTGGACGTGCACCGCTCGTGGTCCGCGGAGCAGGACCACGGGCCGCCAGCGCCGGCACGCGCCCAGTCGACGGTGACGTGCGCCTCCACGTCGAACGTGACGGTGACGGGGTCGTGCAGCAGCGTGCCGTCGTCGAGGCGGCCGGTCGGCGTGACGAACAGCGGCACGTCCTGGGTGGCCGGGACCGCCAGCGACGCCTGCGGGAGCCGGCCGAACCGCAGCGAGACGTCCCTGGTGTCGGGCGCCCGGACGACCAGGTCGAGGGTCGCGTCGGTCTCGATCGCGGTGCTCGCGGCCGAGGTGGCCGTCGCCGCGAGGCGGAGCGTCCCCGTGCCCTCGCTCGTGGGGGCCGCGGTCGTGGTGATCGTGAGCGGCGGCGCCGACTCGTAGGGCTCGAGCGCCGCGGCGGTGGTGCAGCGGAGACCGGCGCAGGTCCAGCCGTCGCCGGCCGCGGTCACGACCGTGCCGTCGACCGCGGGCCCCGTGATGTCGGCGACCAGGCTGCCGGCGCTCGTCGCCGCGGTGCCGACGTTGCCG
>JAEZAI010000025.1 GCA_023427825.1 Actinomycetes bacterium | reverse complement strand
CCGACGAACACATGGCCGCCGCGGCAGCACACCTCGCCGTCGGGGAAGATCTTGAGCTCGGAGCCCGGCATGGCCCGGCCGACCGTGCCCGCCTTCACCCGCACGCGCTCGAACGACATCGCGCCGATCGTCCAGGCGGCCGCGGCAGACCCGGTGGTCCTGGTCTCCACGTTCGGCACGTTCGCCCTGCTCATCCCCGGCCTGGCCCAGGCGCTGGCGCCCGACGTGTTCGAGAAGAACCCGAACGCCCGCTACGGCATCCTGGCCGGGCTGATCGGCGTGGCGATCGCCAACCTCAACGGGCTCGACCTGAACGCCCTGGCGCTGATGCTGGGGCTCCCGCCCCTGTCGCCCGACTTCCGCCGCTAGCGACCGGGACGGGATCCGTCAGCTCCTGCCGCTGCTGGCGTTCAGCTGTAGAGCTCCTCGATCTCCTGCTCGAACGCCGAGTTGATGCCGCGGCGCTTGAGCTTGAAGGTCGGGGTGAGCAGCTCGGTGTCGGGCAGCCACTCCTCGGTGAGGAGCTTCCACTTCTTCACCCGCTCGGCGTTGTTGAACCCGGCCATGGCCTGCTCCACGCCGTCGGCGATCGCGGCCTGCACCTGCGGGTGCGCGGCGAGCTCGTCGAGCGACGAGTACTGGATGCCGTGACGGGCGGCCCAGCCGGGCGCCACCTCGGCGTCGAGGACCAGCAGCGCGGAGACGAACGGCCGGTTGTCGCCGATCACGGCGGCCTGGGCGACGAGCGGGATCGACTTGAGCTCCGCCTCCAGGTTGGCCGGCGAGATGTTCTTGCCGCCGGCCGTGATGATCAGCTCCTTCTTGCGGTCGACGATCCGGAGGTAGCCCTCGTCGTCGATCTCGCCGATGTCGCCGGAGTGCAGCCAGCCGTCCTCGTCGACCGTCTCGGCGGTCTTCTCGGGATCGTCCAGGTAGCCGACGAACACATGGCCGCCGCGGCAGCACACCTCGCCGTCGGGGAAGATCTTGAGCTCGGAGCCCGGCATGGCCCGGCCGACCGTGCCCGCCTTCACCCGCACGCGCTCGAACGACATCGCGCCGGTGTTCTCGCTCATGCCGTACACCTCGGCCATCGGCACGCCGATGGCACGGAACCAGCGGATCAGGTCGGCCGGGATCGGGGCGGCGCCCGTGATCGCCATCTCGCACTGGTCCAGGCCGACGAGGTCGCGCACGGTGCTGAAGGCGACCGCGTCGAGGAACTCATAGGTGGCGATCTCGTCGTCGGTCGCCTCGCCGAAGGTCATCTTCTCCCGGATGGGGATGGCCGCCTCGACCGCCTCGTTGAACTTCTCCGCCTTCTCGGGGTCGGCCGCGAGCGCTGCGGTCACGCCGGCGTAGAGCTTCTCCCACACGCGGGGCACGCCGAACGCGATGTTGGGCCGCACGGCGATGAGGTGCGGCAGGAGCGCGGACGTGTCGGGACAGGTGGTGACCTCGAGGCCCGCGAGGGCGAGCGAGTACTGCGACACGATGCGCTCGGCGATGTGGGCCATGGGCAGGTACGACACGACCCGCTTGCCCTGCATCTCCTCACGGGTCCAGCCGTAGGAGAGCAACCCGGACTCCAGGACCCAGCACACGTTGTGGTTGCTGATCATCACGCCCTTGGGGCTGCCGGTCGTGCCCGACGTGTAGATGATCGTCGCCAGGTCCTCGGGCTTGCCGACGGCGGCGGCCTCGGCCAGGTCGACGGGATCGGCATCCGTCAGGACCGAGTGGCCGACGACGCCGTCGGGGAGCTCGACCGGGTCGACCACCGTGACGATCGTGCGCAGGTTCGGGAGCTTGTCCCGGACCGGCTCGAACTTGGCCAGGAAGTCCTTGTCCTCGACGACGGCCACCACGGCGCCGCAGTGGCCGACCAGGTACTCCACCTGCTCGGGTGACGACGAGTTGTAGATGGACACCGGCGTGGCGCCGCACAGCAGCACTCCCAGGTCGAGCCAGTGGAACTCGGGGATGTTGCGCATCATCAGCACGACGCGGTCCCCCGGCTCGATCCCCAGCGACCGGAAGCCCGCGGCGGCCCGGGCCGCCTTCTCACCGAGCTCGGCGAACGTCATGGCGCCCAGCGACCCGTCGGGCTGCATCCAGCGGATGGCGGTCTCCCCGCCGTACTTGGCCACGGTGTCGACGAACTCGCGTGCCACCGTCGTGCCGGCCACCATCTGGTCGATGTCGGCCTTGGTCACGGTACCCATCGGGTGCCTCCTGGTCTGGTCTGCGGTCGATCGAACAGGGGCGACGCGTCCCGGCGCCGCCTCCGGACGGCAGAGGTTAGTGGGGTGACCGCGGTCACGGGCCTCGCCGGACGGCGACCGTCCGACTTGGACCGCCCGATCCGCGCGCTGCAGACTCTTGACCGTTCGGTCTAGTTCGGACCGACCGACCACGACCCGCCAGCGGTCGAGCACCTGCACCTGCCGGAACTCGACGGCCCAGCCCGAGGGGAACCCGCATGCCCGACGCAGTGATCATCGACATCGTCCGGACGCCCGGAGGTCGCCGCAACGGCGCCCTGTCCGGCTGGCACCCGGTCGACCTCGCCGCCGAGACGCTCAAGGCGCTGGCCGAGCGCAACGACCTCGACCCCGCCCTGGTCGACGACGTGATCATGGGCTGCGTCATGCAGGCCGGCGCCCAGGCCCTCAACGTGGGCCGCAACGCCGTCCTCGCCGCAGGCTGGCCCGAGGAGATCCCCTCCACCACCGTCGACCGCCAGTGCGGTTCGTCCCAGCAGGCCGCGCACTTCGCCGCCCAGGGCGTCATCGCCGGCGCCTACGACGTGGTCATCGCCGCCGGCGTCGAGGTCATGAGCCTCGTCCCGATGGGCGCCTCGATCGGCAACGGCGTGGGCTTCCCCTTCGGCGCCGCCTACAACCGCTACGCGGACGTCGAGCTGATCGAGGGCCACAAGGGCCTGGTCGGCCAGGGCATCTCGGCCGAGATCATCGCCAACGAGTGGGGCCTGTCCCGCGAGGACCTCGACACCTTCGGCGCCGAGTCCCAGGCCCGCGCCGAGCGCGCCCGCGACGAGGGTCGCTTCGACAACGAGATCGTGCCCGTCCGTTCCAAGATCCGCGACAAGGAGTCGGGTGAGGTCAAGGAGCTCGACGAGATGGTCACGTCCGACGAGGGCATCCGCCCCGGAACGACCGTCGAGGGCCTCGCCAAGCTGAAGCCGTCGTTCCTGCCCGACGGCAAGGTCACCGCCGGCAACAGCTCCCAGATCTGCGACGGCGCCTCGGCCGCCCTCATCATGAGCGCCGACAAGGCCGCCGCCCTGGGCCTCACCCCCCGAGCCCGGTTCCACACGTTCGCGCTGGCGGGCGTCGACCCGGTCCGCATGCTGACCGGCCCGATCCCGGCCACGGCCAAGGCCATCGAGAAGAGCGGCCTGGGCATCGACGACTTCGACCACATCGAGGTCAACGAGGCGTTCGCCTCCGTCGTGCTGGCGTGGGAGAAGGAGCACCACCCCGACATGAGCAAGGTGAACCCCAACGGCGGCGCCATCGCCCTGGGCCACCCGCTCGGCGGCTCGGGCACCAAGCTCCTGGCCACCATGCTCAACGAGCTCGAGCGCACCGGTGGCCGCTACGGCCTGCAGACCATGTGCGAAGGCGGGGGCATGGCCAACGCCACGGTGATCGAGCGCTTGGGCTGAGAGTTGGCCGCCCCGCGAAGCAGGGCCAATGACAGAGCCAACGCCACGGTGATCGAGCGTCTGGGCTGAACCTGCTTGATCTCGTCCCTTCGGGGGACGGGTCCTGTCCGGTGACCACCCCGCTCCTCCTCGCTGCGCTGCGGGGGAGCGGGGGCCCCGTCCCCCGGCCACCCGTCCCCCTTCGGGCCGAGTTGCCCGGCTGCGCCGGGCGCCCCCTCACCGTGGAGTTGGTGAGGGGAGAAGAAGGAGTGAGAGCGGTACCGTGGCCAGCGTCATGAGTCCCTCCGAGACCGACGTCGACACCACCGTCCCCGCTCGGCGCGTGAGCAACCGGTGGGCGCGGCTGGGACTGTGGCTGGCGGTGTTCGCGGTGCTGGCGCTGGGGGTCAGCCTGGCGCTGGACACGCCGCTCCTGACGACGTTGGCCGCCGTGCTGCTCGGGGTCGTCATCGTCCGCACCGGCTGGTTCTTCCTGCAGTCGTTCGCGACGCCGCCGCCCGAGCCGCCGGAACCGGGCACGATCCGCAAGGTGAAGCTCGTCTACCGGTGCCAGGTGTGCGGCGCCGAGGTGCGCATGACGGCGGCACCGTCCGAGGACCCCGAACCGCCCCGCCATTGCATGGACGACATGGAGCTGGTCACCCCGATCGAGTGACCCCGGCGGTTGAACGGCGCTCAGTCATGGCGACGCCGATCCACAGGCTGTGGACGGTGCTGGGACTTGTCACCTCTCGGCAACGCTCGCAACCCGGCGGACATGTGCGTCCGTCACACACCGCGGTGACGTCGCCGCTGTCAGGGGTCTCAGCGGTACTGGGTGGCGACCATGATGCCGCCGAGGATGGCGCCGAGACCGGCGCCCAGATACCAGCCGTTGCCCCCGTCCGCGGAGCCGGGCAGGACGCCCATGTAGTTGAGGACGATCACGAGCAGTCCCAGGCCCCACAGCCCGAACATGAGGATCGGGACCCATCGGGGGCTGGGACCCTTGGCAGCACCCGTGCGGGGCGGCGTGTAGCGCCCGCTCGGCCGCTGGTCGGCCTTGGGCGTGACCCGCTTGCTGCCGCTCCCCGAGGACCCCGATGTCTCAGTGGTCGTCGACCCGGACCCCTCCACCCTGCGCTTGGCCGGCTTCGCCATGGGTCCGGACACTAACGGTTGTTCCCGGGATCCGGGCAACCCGTACGCTGCACGCCGTGGGACCGCGGATCCTGGTCATCGACAACTACGACTCGTTCGTCTACAACCTCGTCCAGTACCTGGGTGAGCTCGGGGCGCAGCCCGAGGTGCACCGCGACGACGCGATCTCGCTGGACGACGTCGAGCGCATCGACCCCGACGGGATCCTGATCAGCCCGGGACCGGGGCGGCCGTCCGACGCCGGGCTCTCGAACGAGCTGATCCGCACCTGGGGCTCGCGGGTGCCGGTGTTCGGGGTGTGCCTGGGCATGCAGTGCATGGGTGAGGTCTTCGGCGGCGATGTCGTGCGGGCCCCGCAGGTGGTGCACGGCAAGACGTCGCTGATCGAGCACCGCGGGGTCGGCGTGTTCGAGGGGCTCCCCAACCCGCTCGAGGCCACCCGCTACCACTCGCTCGTGGTGGAGCGCTCCACGCTGCCCGACGTGCTCGAGATCACCGCCGAGACCGACGACGGGTTGATCATGGGGCTCCGCCACCGCGAGCTGATGGTCGAAGGCGTGCAGTTCCACCCCGAGTCCGTGCTCACGCACGCGGGCCACCAGCTGGTCCGGAACTTCCTGGACCGCTGCGGTCAGGGCACGGTCGTCGTCGTCGACTGAGGCACCGTCGTGGTCGGCGGCGGCGCCGCCACCGCCACCGTGAGCTGCAGCGGCGTGCCGATCGCCACTGGCGTCCCCGCCGGCAGGCTCTGCGCGATCACGCGCCCGGCCCTCGCGTCGTCGAACGGCACGGACTGGCTGCGGACGCTGACGGTCAGCCGGCTCGACTCGAGCGCCTTGGTGGCGGTCGCCTGCAGCAGCCCGGTGACCGACGGGACCGTCAGGCTCGGCGCCGCCTCTGTGACGACGGCGGACACCGGGTAGTCCCTGGGGATCGACGCGCCTGCGGGCGGATCGGTCGACACGATCACGCCCGGCGGCTTCCCCTCGACGACCTGGGTGGTGACCGTGCCGAGGCCGACCCCGGCGCGACCGAGGGCGGCGAAGCCCTGGGCGATCGGCTGGTCGACCACGTTCGGGACGACGTGGGGAGCCGGCCCGTTCGACACGATGACGGCGATCGGGGCGCCCAGCGCCGCCCGGGTGCCGGTCGCGGGATCGGTGCGCAGGACCTCGCCGGGCCGGACCAGCTCGTCGTACGCCGGCTGCACGGTGGGGACGAACCCCGAGGCCTGCAGCAGCTTGACGGCCTCCGCGCCCTGGAAGCCCTTCACGTCGGGCACCTTGAGCCCTGCCGGACCGTCGCTGACGACCAGGGTGACCTCGGTGCCGACCTCCAACTTCGAGCCGGCGACCGGGCGCTGGCCGAAGACGACGCCCTCCGGGATGGCCTCGTTCGGCTGGTACTCGACGGCCACGAGCAGTCCGAGCGAGTCGAGCGAGCGGGACGCGTCCTCGAGCGTGCTGCCGTCCAGGCGCGGGACCGACACCCGCTCGACCGTGGCGCTGCGCTCGCCGTCGCGCAGCGACGTGCCCACCGCGAAGCTCGCGATCAGGAACAGCACCACCACGCCGACGATGCCGACGACGGTCGCCCGTGGGTGCTCGCGCACGTCGAGCTCCTCGGCCTCGCCGATCGACGTGACCGGCGTGCCGCCCCTCACGCGCACCGGTCGGTCGCCGCGCCCGCGGTCCGCCCGACGTTGGACCGACCGCGCCTCGGCGGGCCGGAGCACGACCTCCTCGGCCTGCTGCGGGTCGGGGTCGGCGACCGTCCCGTCGAGGCTCTCGACCGCGCTCGCCGGAGCGTCCTCGACCGCGCGTTCCGGAGCGACCTCCTCGTCGGCGCCGTCGGTGCCGTGCGTGGCGCGGTCGTCCTCGGTCACGTCAGCCACCGGTACCCACCTGGAGCGTGACCACGGCGCCCGGGCGCAGGACGGTCGACGGCGGCGGATCCTGCGCGGTGACGCCGCCGGAGCCCTTGCGGATGACGTTGGGGACGAGACCCAGCTGGCTCAGCGCGGACGACGCGGCGTCGGGCGTCTGACCGACCACGCTCGGCACCGAGACCGGGGGCGGACCGGCCGCCTGGACGAGGTTGACCGGCGTGTCGCGCGCCGCGACCGTGCCGGCGGGCGGATCCGTCCGCAGGATGGAGCCGATCACCGCGTTGGCGTCGTCGGACTGGGTGATCGCGCCGATCGCGAACCCCGCCTTGCCGAGCTGGAACGACGCGCCCTCCAGCCCCAGTCGGGCCACGTCGGGCACCGGGCGGGTCGCCGGCCCGTCGGACACCGTGAACGTGGCGGCGTCCTCGCCGGTGACGAGCACGCCGGGGCCGGGCTCCTGGCTGATGACCACGTCCTTGGGCACCGTCTCGCTGTTGGCACGGGTGATCCGAACGTCCACGCCGGCGTCCTCGAGCGGACCGGTGACCTCGGACAGCGGCTTGCCCACGGCGTCGGGCATCTCCACCCGGTTCACGCCCCGGCTGACCACCACCTCGACCTCGGACCCTTCCCGCATCCGCGATCCCGGGGGTGGGTCCTGGCCGATCACGGTGCCGCGGGCACCGCTGAGGCTGTAGCTCGTGCGCACCTTCGGCACCAGACCCACCGCCCGGACGTCCGCCTCGGCACCCGGCTGGGGCCGGCCCGACAGATCGGGAACGGTCACGATGGCACCGCGTCCGAGCAGCGCGTCGAGCGGGTTCAGCGTGGACGAGAAGCCGAGCAGGCCCACGAGCACCCCCGCCAGACACAACGCCACGACGACCGGCACCGTCCCCTTGGCACCGTTCCGCAACGGGCGCACGTCAGGCCCCACAGGGCGCATGTCAGGGAGCGGACGTCGGCGTGGAGGAGGTGGTGGTGGTGGCCGCGGCGACCCCGACCACGATCTTCACGGTCGCGCCCTTGTCGGCCTTGCCGCCCGACGCCGGGTCCTGGCTGATCACTCGGCCGACGTTCGGGTCGCCGGCGGACACGGTCTTGGTGCTCGTGTCGACCTCGAACCCTCGGCCTTGCAGCGTGTTGGTGGCGTTCGTCTCGGTCTGACCGACCACGTTGGGCACCGTCACCTGCTCGACGCCGGTGGACACGGTGATCGTGACCGTGGCGCCCTTCTTGGCCGGGGCCCCGCCCGCGGGATCGGTCGAGATGACCCGACCGGCCGGCACCGTGGCGCTGGCCTCCTGCTTGGGGCCACCCACCCGGAATCCGGCCGCCTGCAGCTGGGCCTGCGCAGCCTGCAGCGTCTGGCCGGCCACGTCGGGGACGGTCTCCTCGCCCGGCGCCTTGGCCACCTCGAGGGCCACGACGGTGTCCTTCGGACGCTCCTCGCCGCCGGGCGGGTCCTGGCGCAGGACGCGCCCCGATTCGGCGGTCCCGTCCTCGACCTCGGTGATCGTGAACTTGAAGCCCTCGCTGGTGAGGATGAACTGGGCCTCGGGCTGGGTGCGGCCGACCACGTCGGGCACCTTGAGCTGCTCCTCGCCGCTCGACACGACGAGCTTGACCGTCGAACCCTTGTCGACCTCGGTCTGCGCGGCCGGATCCTGCGAGATCACCCGTCCCGCGTCGACCGTGGCGTTGGGCTCCTCGGTGACCTCGACCTTGAAGCCCTGCTCGTCGAGCAGCTTCTCGGCCTCCACGCGGGTGAGACCGATCGTCGCCGGCACCTCGACCTGGTCCGTGCGAAGGCTGCTGGCGAACCAGAACAGGAGTCCGGCCAGGATGAGCAGGAGCACCACGATGACGGCCAGGAACGTGCCGGTGCGCGACTTGGGCTCGTCCTCGACCGGCTCGTCGACGGCATCGAGCGGCTCGTCGGGATCGGGACCGACGGCGGGCTGCACGGTGGTGGCCGCCGCGGCCACGACGCCGGCGCCCACTGCGGCGCCGGCGAGGGCCCGCTCGGCGGAGGTGACGTCGCCGTCCAGGTAGCGGTTGAGGTCCGCCCGCAGCGCCTCGGCCGACGGATAGCGGTCGTCGGGCTTCTTCTGGAGCAGCTTCATGATGATCGCCTCGAGCCCGAGCGGGATGTCGGGGACGATCGTCGAGGGCGGCGCCGGCTGGTCCTGGACGTGCTTGTACGCGATGGCGAGCGGGGTCTCGCCGCTGAACGGCGGGCGGCCGGTCACCATCTCGTAGAGCACCACGCCCAGCGAGTAGAGGTCGGAGCGAGGATCGACCGGCAGGCCCTGGGCCTGCTCCGGCGAGAAGTAGGTGGCGGTGCCCATGACCGAACCGGCCTGGGTGAGGTCGTCGTCGGGCGACGACAGGGCACGTGCGATGCCGAAGTCGGTGACCTTGGACTGTCCGGTCGCCGTCAGCAGCACGTTGCCGGGCTTCACGTCCCGGTGCACCACGCCCCGGGAGTGGGCGAAGCCCAGCGCAGCGGCGACCTCGTTGCCGATCTCGGCGGCGCGCCGCGGGTGCAGCGGGCCATCGCGGCGGATCACCTGCGACAGCGACGGGCCGTCGACGTACTCCATGACGATGAAGTACGTGCCGTCCTGGGTCCCCCAGTCGTAGACCCCGACGATGTTCGGGTGCGACAGGTTGGCCGCCGCCTGCGCTTCGCGGCGGAACCGCTCGACGAAGCTCGGGTCGGTGGCGAACTCGGGCACCAGCTCCTTGACCGCGACGGGGCGGTCCAAGCTGCGGTCTCGGGCCAGGTACACCTGGGCCATGCCGCCCCGGGCCAGCCGCTGGTGGATCTCGTAGCGGTCACCGAGGACGCGCTGTTCCTGCTCAGCCATGGCAGCGCCAGCGTAGAGTGCCGCCCTCGTCAGGACGTGTCATCCGAGCATCGTTCAGTCGCGACCTCGACGGCGCACGATCGGCGGCGGTCAACCGATCGCGGCGAGCGCCGTGTCCATCACGGCCTTGGCCACGGGCCCGGCGGTCGAGCCGCCCGTGGCCTCGCTCACCCCTGGGAGCCCCTCCACGATCACGGCCACGGCCACGTGGGCGGCCTCGCCCGGCGGTCCGGCCCAGGCGATCATCCAGCCGTGGGACCTGGGCGGCGTCGTGCCGAGCTGCGCGGTGCCAGTCTTGGCGCCGACCTCCCAGCCCTCGGTCCGCATGATCCGGGCGGTGCCGCCCTCGACCACGCCGACCATGGCCTCCCGCATGGTCGCGGCGACCTCGGGCGTCATCGACTCCCGCCACGGGAAGGTCTTGAACTCCTCGACGACATCACCGTTGCGGGCGCGGATCTCCGACATCACGTGCGGCGCCATGATCTGGCCGTTGTTGCCCACGCCCGCGGCGATGAGCGCCATCTGCAGCGGCGTCGAGCGGACGTCGTTCTGGCCGATCGCGGTCTGGGCGAGCTTCGGCGTGTCCTCGTAGACCGGCGCCTCGCCGTCGGGGGTGCTCACCACCGAGCCGAAGTCCGTCGGGTACACCGACTGCGCGGGGCGCGGCAGGTCGAGCGGCACCTGCTGGTTGAAGCCGGCCGCCTCGGCTGCCGCGATCATCGGTTCGGGACCCGTGTTCTGGGCGGCCATCTGGGCGAACGAGCTGTTGCAGGACTTCGCCAGGATCGTGAACAGCGTGCCGCCGCAGGGGTTGCCGTCGAAGTTGCTGATCGGACGAGAGGTGAGCGGCGGCGTGTACGACGTGACGACGGGGTAGTCGGGCGCGTCGACGGTGACCGCGCCCGACGTGAGGCCGGCGGTGGCGGTCACCACCTTGAACGTCGAGCCAGGGAAGAACCGCTCCCGGTACGCCTTGGGCAGGAGCGGCTTCGCCGGCGACGCCTCGTAGAGCTTCTTGGCGGCGGCCGCCGCGTCGGCGTCGTTGTTGGACAGCAGGTTCGGGTCGAACGACGGGCTCGACCACATCGCCAGGATCGCCCCGGTGCGCGGGTCGATGGCCACGACCGATCCGGCACGGTCGCCCAGGGCGTCGCGAGCCGCCTCCTGGACGTCCTTGCGGATGCTCAGGACCACGTCGCCCTCGCTCGACTCGTCGGTGAAGAAGCCCGAGAGGCGGTGCAGCTTCAGCGACGCGGTCCGGCCGGCGAGCTCCTCGTTGTAGGTGCGCTCCACGCCGTCGGAGCCGAGCGTGAACGAGTAGTAGCCCGTGACGGCCGAGAACAGCTCGCCGTCGGGGTACACCCGCTGGTAGCGCAGTGCGGCGCGGCGCTCCTCGGACGTCGCGGCCACCACCCCGTCGGCCGTGATGATGTCGCCACGCGGCTGGTTGAAGTCGCGTTGGAGCTGGCGGGTGTTGTCGGGCCGGTTGCTGTACGACTCGGCCTCGAGCACCTGCACCTGGTTGAGTTTCAGGAACACCGCCACGTAGCAGACGAGCACGATGACCCCGAGGGCCTTGATCTGCTTGTTCACCGTGCCACCACCCGCTCAGGCCCGCGGGCGGCCGTCTGGTCGGAGATGCGCACGAGCAGCGCGAGCAGCACGTAGTTGGCCAGGAGCGAGCTGCCGCCGTACGACACGAACGGCAACGTCACGCCGGTCAGCGGCAGCAGGCGCGTGACGCCGCCCATGATGATGAAGGCCTGGAACGCGATGAGCACCGTGAGGCCCACCGCGAGCAGCGACGGGAACGGGTCGCGGGACTCCCGGGCGATCCGCAGGCCCGTCCCGGCGAGCAGCAGGAAGGCGCAGAGGATCGCGGTGGTGCCGAGCAGGCCCAGCTCCTCACCGATGACGGCGAAGATGAAGTCGGTCTCGTCGTAGGGGATGCGTCCGGCGATGCCGAGCCCGGGTCCGACGCCCGACGTGCCGCCCCACGCGAGCGCGTACGCCGCCTGGATGATCTGGTAGCCGGCGCCCTGTGGGTCTGCCCACGGGTCCACCCACACCGAGACGCGCTTCTGCACGTGGTCGAAGGACAACCAGCTGAGGAACGCCCCGACCAGGAACAACCCCATGCCGACGAGGAGGTAGCTGATCCGCCCGGTGGCGACCCACAGCATGATGATGAAGAGCAGGAAGAACAGCAGCGCGGAGCCCAGGTCGCGCTGGAAGATCAACACGATCAGCGACGCGCCCCACGCGAGCAGGATCGGCGCGAAGTGCTTGGGGTCGGGCGTGTTGAACGGCCCCACCCGGAACGTCGCCACGCTCAGCAGCTCGCGCCGCTCCACCAGGTAGCCGGCGAAGAACACGGCGAACGCGATCTTCGCGAACTCGCCCGGCTGGAAGCTGACCGGCCCGAC
>JAEZAI010000256.1 GCA_023427825.1 Actinomycetes bacterium | reverse complement strand
CCGGCCCCGGGGGGCCCCCCGGGGGGGGGGCCCCCGGTTGCGCGTTCCGGATGAGATGTCGGCGGGAACGCCTCAGCGCATCTCGCCGCGGCGGACGATCACGTGGTCGATCATCCCGTAGTCCTTGGCGCCCTCGGCGGTGAACCAGCGGTCGCGGTCGGAGTCGATGTTGATCTGCTCCTTCGTCTGACCGGTGTGGTGCGCGATGCGCTCGGCGAGCAGGTCCTTGATGTACTTGAGCTGCTCGGCCTGGATGGCGATGTCGGTCGCCTGGCCCTGCATCCCCGCGGAGGGCTGGTGCATCATGATCCGGGCGTGCGGCAGCGCGTAGCGCTTGCCGGCGGCACCGGCGCACAGCAGGAACTGGCCCATCGAGGCGCAGAGGCCCATGCAGATGGTGCCCACGTCGGGTGAGACGAACTGCATGGTGTCGTAGATCGCCATGCCCGCCGTGACGGACCCGCCCGGCGAGTTGATGTAGAGCCAGATGTCCTTGTCGGGGTCCTCGCCCTCCAGGAAGAGCATCTGGGCGGTGATGAAGTTGGCGACGGTGTCGTTGACCTCGGAGCCCAGGAAGACGATGCGGTTCTTGAGGAGCCGGTTGTAGATGTCGGCGGAGGGCTCCATGCCGTTGCCGGCCTGCATGAGTACGGGGTCCGCCGCGAGCTGCGGCGGGAGGTCGGAAGGTCCGAGTGGCTGCATGGCGCTGGAGGCTAACGCGGCGCGTCGGAGTTGCCGCGCCGCCGGTCCACCCCGTTCTCGGGACGCCTCGCGCCCGATGCTGACGCCGCACGTCCCGAGCTCCGGGTTGGTTCGCCCGAGCCTGGACTCGGGACGCCTCGCGCCCGATGCGGGCGCCACACGTCCCGAGTTCGGAGCGGACCGAGCCTCAGGTGTGCGACTGGAGGTCGAGCACCACGAAGGCGTGCTCGACGTCGTCGATGTCGCGGAGTCCCAGGTTGAGCGCGCCGTTCGGCAGGCAGCCGAAGTTGCCGGACTCGTTGGGCGACTCGGTCCACGTGAACGTGACGGTCACGCGCACGGTGTTCGGGTCGAGGCGGTCGTAGACGGTGTCGAACGTCCCGTCGAACTCTCCGCACCCGCCGGCCGGCAGGTCCTGGGTCAGGAAGCTCCCGAAGCCGACCCAGTGGTCGATCTCGGGGAGCGAGTCCGGGTAGACCGCGTCGCCGACCCAGACGGTGACGTGGTCCCGGTCGGCGGGCGGAGTGAGCGGCGGTTGCTCCACGCAGCCCGAGATGGCGAGCACCCCGAGCGCTGCGAGCAGCGCTGCGCCGAGACGGCGGGTCTTCATCGTTCCCTCCCCATGTCCCGGGTGCTCCCACAGCCCCCGTCACGGCGGAGGGTACCGAGCTGCCGGGGCCCCATCAATCGCTGCACCGGCCTCGGACGCCGGACGAGCTGACCCGCCGGCGACGGTGACCAGTACGACGAGGTGCGGGTCCCGGACGAGAGAGAACTCCCGATGACCTCGGGATCAGCGGCGAACCGGGTACCGCAGGTGCAGTGCCCGGACGCCCTCGACCACGGCGGGATCGTCGAGCAGCACGTGACCGCCGACCAGATCCCCGAAGTACCGGATGCCAGATCCGAACAGCACGGGCACCTGTGTGACGCAGACCTCGTCGACGAGGCCGAGGTTCAGCGCCTGTTGGATGATGTCGGCGCTGGCGATCGTGACGAACTTGTCACCGGCGATCTCCTTCGCCGCGGCTACCGCCTCCTCGACGCTGCCGGTGAAGGTCGTGCGTGGGAACCGGTCGGCAGCGTCGTCAGGCGGCGGCCGATGCGTCACGACGACCACGGGGGCGCCCGCGGGGTGGTTGTCGCCCCAGCCGTCGGTCTGGTCGAACAGCCGACGTCCCGCGATCATCGCCCCGCAGCCCGAGGTGAGCTCGCGCAGCATCGGCGCACTGGCCGGGTCGACCGAGAAGGTCATCTCGGGTTGCGCACTCGGCACCTCGACCTCGCCGGACCAGTACCACTCGAACAGCTCCGCCGGGTCGTCGTCGGGCTGGGCCACGAACCCGTCGAGCGACATGCACATGTGGGTGAACACCTTCGTCATGTACTGACGACTGCGCGGGCGGCCTCGACTCATCGGACGCAGGTGCCGCGTGGGCTGTGTTGGACGCACGCCCCGGCGCTGAGCCGCCGACTCCCTACCGGACGCAGGCGCCGACCGTGAGCGCGGCGGTGGCGGTGTCGAGCGTCGCCACCGCGCCGAGCGTGGCGGCGTGCTGGTCGGGGCTGCCGTCGGCGCCCACGACGTCGTGACCGAGGTCCAGTCCGCCGAGGACCGGCACCCCCAAGCAGGTGAGCCGATCGGCGAGCACGTCGATCACGCTCCAGTCGGCGTCGGTGTACCCGCGGAACCCCTCGAACGACCCGAGGGCCACGCCGACCACGCCGTCGAGGGCGCCGGAGGCGATGAGCTGGTTCAGGTTTCGGTCGACCTGTCCGAGCCCGACGTGGCGACGGTCCTCCAGGAGCACGATCGCCCCCGACAGGTCCGGCAGACCGGTGCCGACGCGGCCGGCGAGCTCTCGCAGGTTGCCGCCGATCAGCGGGCCGGACACCCGGCCGGCCACCGACACCGCCGCTGTGAGCGCACGCGGGTTGCGAGGGACCGTGATGGGCTCGGCGCACATGAGCAGTCGGCGCACCGACTCCTGGGCCGTCGCCCCGTCCAGGCAGCCGTGGACGGTGGCGAGCCGGGCGTGTCGCCAGAGCGAGAGGTGGATGTTCGTGACGTCGCTGAAGCCGACGACCGGCTTCGGGTCCGCCCGCACCGCGTCGACGTCGAGTCGGTCGGCGATCCGGTACGCACCGGCGCCGCCGCGGGTCGTGATGATCGCCCGGACCCCGGGGTCACTGAACGCGTCGTTCAGGTCGGCGACGCGGTCGTCGTCGCAGCCCGCCATGAAGCCCCACTCGTCGAGGGCGTGCCGCCCGCCCTCGACCTGGAGCCCCCAGCCCGTGAGGCCGGCGACGGACTCCTCGAGCCAGGCGCGACTCGGCGGGCTCGACGGCGACACGAGTCGCACGCGATCTCCCGGCACCAGCGCCGGTCCGCGCAGCACCCCCTCGTCGGTCACGGCATGAGACTGCCCGAGACGGCGTGTGCCAAGCGTTGCGGCGTGTGCCAGGCGTTGCGATGTGCGACCGGGGACGCCGGAATCAGCGCTCGCGCTCGGCCTGCTCCATCCCGCGGTGCATCTCCGTGGCGAGGCGAGCGGTCGTGCCGACCGCCCACAGGAGCGTGCTGGCGATCAGCCGTTCGATGCGTCCCATCCCTGTTCCCCCCGGTCGTCACCGGCGCTGCACCGGCCCGTCTCCATCGGCCGATCGCGATCGGGATCAAGTGGTACGCAACGCTCACCCGACCGACCTGCCCGCCGTCTGCCGAGCGGCTCGGGCCGTCGAACGATGCCGCGATCGCCGCCGGATGCTCACATGCTCTTCCGAGTCGCAGCTCGGAGCTTGGCGACGAAGCGGGGCAGGTGCGGGTCGAAACGGGTGCCATCTCCGTGGCGAACGACGTCGAGGTCCCACCACCGCGACCCGACGAACTCCGTCGCGTCGGGATGGATCCGCCCGACGGTCGGCAGGTCGAACGCGAACCAGAGGCTCACGTCGGTGTGGGGCACCGACCGGCCGGTCGTCTGCGTGACCGTGACGAGCAACGGATACGGGCCGACTGGCGCGAGGAAGTCCGGTCGGATGCCGAGCTCCTCCGACATCTCCCGCGCTGCCGCGTCGGCTGGGTGCTCGTCCGGCTCGACGTGACCACCCGTCGGCAGCCACCGCTCGGCATCTCGGTGGTCGACGAGGAAGATCCTCTCCGAATCCGTATCGGCGAGCACGCAGTACGACACCAGGTGCTTGGGTGGCGTGGCCGGCTTGGCCGTCCGGAACAGCGGGCTCCCGGCGTCGATCCACGCCAGGACATCGCTCCGGTGCTCCGCTTCCTCGCTGTCCATCGGTTCGATGCCGTGCACCAACGATCGGACCTCGGATCTCACCCGGCCATCGTGACAGACGGCGGTGGAGTCGATCGGCGAGGACACGGCGCCCCCGAGCCGCCCCTCGGCGATGATGACGGGATCGCACGGCTCATCCTCGTCAACGGACCGCCCGCGTCGGGCAAGTCCACCGTCGCTCGTCGCTACGTCGACGACCACGACGGGGCGACCCTCGTCGAGGTCGACACCTTCAGGATGACGCTCCCCGGCTGGGAGACGGACGGGTCGACACGGCTCGCCGCCCGCGACCTCGCGGGCGCTGCGCTCGTCGAACGGCTCCGCTCCGGGAGCGACGTGGTCATGCCGCAGTTCTTCGGTCAACTCGGCTACATCGCCGTGCTGGACGAGCTCACCCGCGAGCACGACGCGACGTTCGTCGAGGTGATCCTCGCGATGGATGCTGCGCTCGCAGTCGATCGCTTCCGAGCCCGCCGTCGTGCCCTCGCCGACCAGGACGAGCACCACCCCGAACAGGACATCGCCGATGCCGATGTCGAAAGGTTCATCGTCGACGCGGTCGAGCGACTCGAGCGGCTGCCGACCGCCCGTCCCCGGACGCACGTGGTGCCAGTGACCCGGACGATGTCCGAGCACGAGGTCTACCGACGCGTCTGCGCGGAGGTGGACGGCTCGTAGTCGGCGCCCCGTCCGGCTCGATCAGGCGGCGACCGCAGCGACGACGCCCTGCGGGCGACGGCCCGTCTCGTCCACTCCGGGCCGCTGGAGCCGGTCGACCACCTCGAAGCCGGCGTCGCAGAGCCGGTTCGCGAACGCGTCGACGGGCCACGAATAGGCGGTCATCACCTGGTGCGCGAACGCTGCGGTCCGTCCGCCGTGGAAGAACCCGGCGACCAGCGTGCCGCCGGGACGGAGCACTCGCCGTAGCTCGAGCAACACGGCGTCGAGCTCGTCCGGGGGTGTGTGGATCAACGAGTACCACGCCAGGATCCCCGCGACGGAACATGCAGCGACGGGGAGCCGTCGCATGGAGCCCACCTCGTACCGGCCCTCCGGGTGGGCGACCCGGGCGTGGTCGATGAACTCGGGCACGACGTCGAGGCCGATGGCGTCGACGCCCCGCGAACGGAGGTGGGCGGTGAGGTGTCCGGGCCCGCAGCCGACGTCGAGCACGATGCCTGGAGCACCGATGAGATGGCGGTCGATCAGGTCCAGGTCGTCGGCGTGCACCTGGACCACGTCGTCGAAGAGCTCGATGTACTGCGCCGACGCCGCTCCGTACGCACGCGATGCCGGCTCCACGGCGCCGACCGTACAAGCGTCCGGTCGCGCCCACGATCGCGACTCACCTTTCGCCGTGGGCGCGTCCGGAACGTGCGCTGAGGGCGAACCCTGGGTCGCAGTACCGTCTGAGGCGTTGTCACGCGGACGTGGCGGAACTGGCAGACGCGCTGGGTTTAGGTCCCAGTGCCCGAGAGGGTGTGGGGGTTCGAGTCCCCCCGTCCGCACCACGCACGGTCCCGAGCAGTCCCGCTCGGCCGGAGCGCCGACCGGCGCCGGTAACCTCGAACGGTGACCCACGCGGTGCTCCTCCTCTCGTGCCCGGACCGGACCGGGGTGGTCGCCGCCGTCGCCGACTTCGTGTGGCGCCACGGCGGCAACATCGTCGATGCCGAGCAGCACACCGACGACGTGGACGGCGCCTTCTTCCAGCGGGTCGAGTTCGACATGGAGGGCTTCGCGTTCGACCGCGACGACCTGACCAAGGCGTTCTGGCCGATCGCCGAGCGCTTCGACATGGAGGTGCGCGTCCACTTCACCGACGAGCGTCCGCGCCTGGCGATCCTGGCCTCCAAGGCGCCGCACTGCCTGGAGGACCTCCTCGGGCGGTGGCGGGCCGGCGAGCTGCCGGCCGAGGTCGTGCTCGTCGCTTCGAACCACCCCGACCATGCCCAGCTCGCCGAGTTCTCGGGCGTGCCGTACCACTACCTGCCCGTCGGCGACGGGCCCGACGCCGCTGCGGCCCAGGAGGCGGCGCTCGCCGACGTGCTCGCCGCCGCGGACGTGGAGCGGGTGGTGCTGGCCCGCTACATGCGGGTGCTGTCGCCGGCGATCGTGGACCGGTACCCGGCGCGGATCATCAACATCCACCACTCGTTCCTGCCGGCCTTCGTGGGCGCGCAGCCCTACCGGCAGGCGCACGAGCGGGGCGTCAAGGTGATCGGCGCGACCGCGCACTACGTCACCGCCGACCTGGACCAGGGCCCGATCATCGACCAGGACGTCGCCCGCGTGTCGCACCGCGACGACGTGGCCGAGCTCGCCCGGAAGGGTCGGGATCTCGAGGTGACCGTGCTGGCCCGCGCCGTGCGCGCAGACCTGGAGCACCGAGTGCTCCCGTTCGGCAACCGCACGATCGTCTTCCACTGACCGCACCGCACGACGGGGCTACGGTCCGGCCGTGCTGGTCCACGACCTCCCGACTCCCTCCCTGGTCGTCGACGTCGACGTGCTCGACGCCAACATCGACGCCATGGCCGCCGTCCGGCCCGGAGGTTCGCTGCGCCCGCACGTCAAGGCGTTCAAGTCGACCGCGTTGGCCCGCTACGTGGCCGAACGCGGCGGTCACCGCGCGTTCTGCTGCGCCACGCTGCGCGAGATGGAGGGCATGGCCGACGCCGGCCTGGGCGATGACCTCCTCCTCGCCAACGAGACGCTCGGCGCCGAGCGACTTCGTCGGCTGGTCGACCGCGGCGACGCCCGGAACACGGTCGCGGTCGACTCGCCCGAGACGGTGGAGGTGGCCGCCGCGGCGGGGGCGGACGTGCTGGTCGACGTCGACGTGGGACTCCCGCGCTGCGGGTGCCGGCCCGAGGACGCCGGCCGCGTGGCGGAGCTGGCCCGATCCCGCGGCCGCGAGGGCCGCGGCGTCATGGGCTACGAGGGCCATGTGGTCGGCAACCCGGACCGGGCGGCGCGCACCGAGAAGGTGGCGGCCGCCATGGCGCTCCTGCGCCGGGCGCACGACGACGTCGGCGGCGGGGTCACCTCGGCCGGCGGCACCGGCACCTACGACCTGCACGACTGGGCGGGCGAGGTGCAGGCGGGCTCCTACCTGCTGATGGACACGCACTACGCCCGGTTGGGACTGCCGTTCGGGCACGCGCTGCGGCTCGAGGTGACCGTGCTGTCCACGTCGCCGACCAAGGGGTGGGGCGTGGTCGACTGCGGGCTGAAGTCGCTCGGCATGGACCACGGCAATCCGACGATCCCGAGTTGGAACGTCTTCTTCTGCTCCGACGAGCACACGACGTTCATGCCCCGGACTCCCGAGGAGGGCGGGGACGGCGACGGCGGGCTCCCCGGCGTCGGCGACCGCCTGGGCGTGCTCCCAGCCCACGTCGACCCCACGGTCGCGTACCACGAACGCCTGCACCTGGTGCGCGGCGACGAGGTGATCGACACGTGGGACGTCGACCTGCGCGGCTGGTAGCAGGCCCGCTGCGAGCGAGTCAGAGCTGTGCGAGTCGGGGCAGCAGCTCCCGCAGCGCACGGCCCCGGTGCGAGATGGCGTGCTTCTCATCGGCGGCCATCTCCGCGAACGTCCGGCCGTCGCCGTCGTCCGGCACGAACACCGGGTCGTAGCCGAACCCGCCGGCGCCTCGGCGCTCGTCGATGATGCGCCCCTCGACCGCACCTTCGGCCACCAGCTCCCGGCCGTCAGCGGAACGGACGACCACGGAGGACCGAAAGCGAGCAGTGCGCTGCTTGGGTGTAGTGGCACCAGCCTCGGCCAGCCGCCGCAGCAGCAGGTCGACGTTGTCGCCGTCGGTCGCGTCCTCCCCCGCGTAGCGGGCGGACCGGACGCCGGGCTCGCCGCCGAGCGCGTCGACGACCAGACCCGAGTCGTCCGCGATCGCCCACTCCCCCGTCGCCTCGGCCACCGCCACGGCCTTCAGGCGGGCGTTGCCGAGGAAGTCGGGGGCGTCCTCCTCGGGCACTGCGAGATCGGGCGGCCGGGCGACCACCTGCAGGTCCAGCCCGCTGCCGTCGAGCAGCTCCTGCAGCTCGACCGCCTTCTTGGGGTTGGCGGACGCCAGGACGATCCGCACGCGGCGGCTCAGCGGCCGATAGGGCGCGGGGTCGGCGGCTCGGCCAGGTACTCCCGCTGCAGCGCGTGGATCTGGCGGATGCCGCCCTCGGCCAGGCCGAGGAGGGCGTCGAGCTCGGCACGGCTGAACGGCGCGCCCTCGGCGGTCCCCTGGACCTCCACGAACAGGCCCTTGCCGGTCATCACCACGTTCATGTCGGTCTCGGCGGTCGAGTCCTCGACGTACGGCAGGTCGAGCACCGGCTGGCCGTCGACCACGCCCACCGAGATGGCGGCGAGCTCGTCGTAGAGGGGGACCTCGGTCAGCAGGCCGGCCTGGACCACGCGGGTCAGGCAGTCGGGCAGCGCCAGGTAGGCGCCGCTGATCGAGGCGGTGCGGGTGCCGCCGTCGGCCTGGAGGACGTCGCAGTCGATCAGGATCTGGCGCTCGCCGAGCGCCCGCATGTCGCACACCGAGCGCAGCGCTCGGCCGATGAGCCGCTGGATCTCCTGCGTGCGACCCTTCGGGCCCTTGGTCTCGCGGCGGATCCGTTCGGGCGACGAACCGGGGAGCATCGCGTACTCGGCGGTGACCCAGCCCTTGCCGGTGTTGCGCATCCAGCGCGGCACGTCCTCGTCGACCATCGCGGTGCACAGGACCTTGGTGTCGCCGCAGGTGACCATGACCGAGCCCTGGGCGTAGGCCGTGTAGTCACGCTCGAAGGTGATCGGGCGCAGTTCGTCGGGGGCGCGTCCGTCGGGTCTCACTGCTGGCTCCTTGGGGGCGAAGGTGTCACGCCGGACCGGTTCGACGCTCGGTCAGACCAGGTAGGTGTGGTGGATCCGTGCGGGATCGACCGGAGCACCATAGGCGTCCGACGCCTCGGCCACCGCCAGCTCGACCGAACCGATCGGCGGCACGTGCGTGACCAGCAGGTCAGCCACGCCGGACTCCCTCGCCAGCCGCCCCGCCTGCTCGGCGGTCATGTGCAGGCCGTCGGCCTCGTACCCCTGGGACTGCAGCCAGGTCGCCTCGCAGATGCCCAGGTCGATGTCGGCGCCGAGCTCCCCGAGCGACCACGCCGGGCCGGTGTCGGCGGAGTACGCGACCGACCGACCGTCGAAGTCGACCCGGAGCCCGAGCGTCTCCGGAGGGTGCGCGGTCCGGGAGCAGCGGATGCGGAGGCCGCCGACGGTGAACTCCGAGCAGTCGGTGATCACCTCGGGCCGGAACGCGGCTCCGAGGCCGTCGGCGAAGACGCCCTCGACCACGCCGAGTGCGTCGGCGGTCGAGTACAGCGGGACGCCGGTGTGGCCGAGCACGTAGTGCAGCGCGTTGCGCAGGATCGGCACGTCACCCCAGTGGTCGGGATGCGAGTGGCTGACCACCACCGCGTCGAGCTCGGTCGGGCGGATGTGCGACTGCAGGCTCGCCAGCACGCCCGGCCCGGCGTCGAGCAGGACGGTGGTTCCGCCACCCCGAACGAGGTAGCCGGAGCACGCGTTGCCGGGACCGGCGTAGGTGCCGGAGCTCCCGAGCACGGTCACGGTCAGGCTCGACGGATCGGGCGTGACGTCGGTCCCGAGGTCGGTCACCACCTCGTCGACCTCAGCACGGCGGCCGGAATCACCACGAGAGCTGCTCCGCTCGGGCCAGCTCGGGTCCGAGCAGGCGGCGGCCCAGCTCCTCGAACCAGTTCACGTCGCCGGTGGTGATGAACGTGGCCGTCGCGTCGCGCCCGTCGTCGGTGACCGGACGCTGCAGGTCGAGCTCCGCGAGGACGCGCCGGACCTCGAACGCCGTCTCGTCGGCGGAGGACACCAGGACCACGTCGCGTCCCATCACGTCGTTGAGGGTACGGGCAAGGTACGGATAGTGCGTGCAGCCCAGCAGCAGTGCGTCGACCTTGGCCTCCCTGGCCGGGTCCAGCAGGCGCTGCGCGAGGACGTGCACCTGCTCGGAGTCGAACTCGCCGCGCTCGACGAACTCGACGAAGCCCGGACACGCGAGCGCGACCAGCTCGGCGTCGTCGGACTCCGCCGCGACCGCACGCTGGTAGGCACCCGAGTGGAGGGTGCCGACGGTGCCGATCACGCCGATGCGTCCGGTCACCGTCGCCTGGACCAGTGCGGTGACGCCGGGTTCGATCACGCCGATCACGGGCACCGAGAAGCGGTCGCGGAGCGACTCGAGCGCGGCGGCCGACGCCGTGTTGCACGCCACGACCAGCAGCTTCACGCCGCGCCGGTCGACCAGCTCCTCGGCGATCTGGTGGGCGAACCGCGACACCTCGTCGAGCGGGCGGGGGCCGTACGGGTAGCGGCCCGTGTCACCCAGGTAGACGAGGTCCTCGTGCGGCAGAAGGTCGATGACGGCACGGGCGACGGTCAGGCCGCCGAACCCCGAGTCGAACATGCCGATCGGACCGTCACGCACCCGCCCACGCTACCGACCCGATAGAGGGGTGCACAGCGACGACCCTTGTCGCGATCGGGACCAGATACGCCACACCGACACGCGCGGCGACGGCGCGCCGGGACTCAGAAGTAGATGACCTTCTCGGCGTTGGCGGCGGCCTCGTCGAGGTCCAGCGTCCACGCCCCGGTCGAGAGGTACTTCCAGCCGTAGTCGCTCACGACGAACACGATCACGCCCGAGTCGATCCTGGCGGCCACCTTGACCGCGCCGGCCAGCGCGGCGCCCGCGGAGATGCCGGAGAAGATGCCGACGTCGGCCAGCTTGCGGGTGTACTCGAGCGACTCCCGAGGACGGACGATCGACTTGCCGTCGAGCAGGTCGTAGCCCCCCCACTTCTCGAACACCGGCGGGATGTAGCCGTCGTCCAGCGAGCGGAGCCCCTCGACCTGCTCCCCCGACGGCGGCTCCACGGCCAGCACCTTGACCTCGGGGTTCTGCTCCTTGAGGTAGGTGCCGCAGCCGAGCAGCGTGCCCGAGGTGCCCAGGCCCGCCACTAAGTGGGTGATCTCGGGCACGTCGGCCCAGATCTCGGGGCCGGTGGTCCGGTAGTGCGCCTTGGGGTTCGCCTCGTTGCCGTACTGGTAGAGGAAGACCCAGTCGGGGTGCTCCTCGGCCAGCTGCTGCGCTCGTTGCCGCGCCGACGAATGGAAGCAGGCAC
>JAEZAI010000240.1 GCA_023427825.1 Actinomycetes bacterium | reverse complement strand
GCACCCACGTCCGCTCCTCGGGGGTGCAGTCCCCGTCGTAGGTGGCGGCGACCACGCCGGGCAGGTCCCAGCCCACGAGCGTGCGCAGCTGGTCCTGGGCCAGCGCCTTGGTGGGGAACACCATGAGGGTGGTGGCGCCGCGCTCCAGCGCCGCCTCGACGGCCGGCACCTGGTAGCAGAGCGACTTGCCCGACGCCGTGGGCGTGGCCAGCACGACCGACCGCCCGTCGCGCACCAGGTCGATCGCACGGGCCTGGTGTGACCACAGCGGCACGTCGCCGAGGCGGGCCTCGAGCTCGGGGTGCAGGGGGCGCTCGGTGGTGGCGAGACGGGCGGGCCGGCCGCCGAGCCGCTCCACGTGGACCACGCGCGGATCGAGCGACCACTCCGCCACCAGCGCGTCGATCCGGTCCTGGTCCAGCTCTGTGGGGTCGACGGCAGCAGGGTCGACGGCGGCAGGGTCGACGGCAGCAGGGTCGAGGGCGCGCTCGGCGACGGGTTCGTCCGAGGGCTGGTGATCGGGCGCGTCGGTGTGAGGGGCGGCCATCGCGCCAGGAACGCTACGCCGCCGCTCTGACGGTCCCCCGGCACCCGGGGCGCCGGGCAGTACCTGGTCGCGCCGGGCCGGGGCGTCCCGAGGCCGCCGGTAGCGTGGTGCGGTGCTGTTCGACGTGCGGGTGCTGCCGGTGGGGGACTGGGACGTCCTGTCCGTGGTCGGCGACCTGGACCTGGCCACGCTGCCGGCACTCCGCCAGGCGTTCGACCGGATCGAGGCGTCGGACGCCGCGGTGGACCTGAGCGGCGTCGACTACGTCGACCCGGTGACGCTCGGCGCGCTGCTGGTCGGGTCGCTGCGCGCCGGCCGTTCGGGCGGCCGGTTCGCGGTCGTCTGCCCGCCGGGCGCGGCCCGGGAGCTGCTGGCCGAGACCGGCGTGGACCGCATCCTCACCGTCGTCGACGACCAGGCCGCCCTCCGCTGACCGCGTCTGACGCCACCAGGTGGACCTGGTGACGCCGGATGGACACGAGAATCCGGGCGCCCGACCTCCGGGCTGTGTGGCCGCGACCTTCGGTCGGTGTGGCCGCGACCTTCGGTCGGTGTCTCGCGACCTTCAGTCGGTGTGGCGGGCGAGCTCCTGGCGGGCGACCTGACGGCGGTGCACCTCGTCGGGGCCGTCGGCGAAACGCAGCGTGCGGAGCCCGGCGTACATCTGGGCCAGCGGGAAGTCGTCCGACACGCCGCCGCCGCCGTGGGCCTGGATCGCCCGGTCGACCACGCGCAGCGCCATGTTGGGGGCCACGACCTTGATCGCCGAGATCTCGATCGCCGCGCCCTTCGAGCCGACCGTGTCCATCAGGTAGGCGGCCTTGAGCGTGAGCAGGCGGGCCTGCTCGATCTCCATGCGGGAGTCCGCGATCCACTCGCGCACCACTCCCTGCTCGGCGAGCGGCTTGCCGAAGGCCACGCGGTCGGTGACGCGCCGGCACATCAGGTCGAGCGCCCGCTCGGCGATGCCGATGCAGCGCATGCAGTGGTGGATGCGGCCCGGACCGAGCCGGGCCTGGGCGATCGCGAACCCCGAGCCCTCCTCCGACAGCAGGTTCGACACCGGCACGCGGACGTCCTCGAACAGCAGCTCGCAGTGGCCCTCGCGGTCGTTGTAGCCGAACACCGGCAGGTCCCGGACCCGGGTGAGACCGGGCGTGTCCATGGGGACGAGGACCATCGACTGCTGCAGGTGCCGCGGCGCGTCGGGGTCGGTCTTGCCCATGACGATGAGGATCTTGCAGCGGTCCGAGGCCGCGCCCGAGATCCACCACTTGCGCCCGTTGAGCACGTAGTCGTCGCCGTCGCGCTCGATGCGGAGCTGGATGTTGGTGGCGTCCGACGAGGCGACGTCGGGCTCGGTCATGGCGAACGCCGAACGGATCTCACCTTCCAGCAGCGGCACCAGCCACTGCTCCTGCTGCTCGGGCGTGCCGAAGAGCGACAGCACCTCCATGTTCCCCGTGTCGGGCGCCGCGCAGTTGAGCGCCTCGGGAGCCAGGGCGGAGGAGCGCCCGGTGATCTCGGCCAGGTAGGCGTAGTCGAGGTTCGACAGCGGGTCGGGCGTCCACTCCGTCCGGTGTGGCAGGAAGAGGTTCCAGAGTCCGCGCTCACGGGCAGCCGTCTTCAGCTCCTCGACGATCGGCGGGTGGAAGTGGGGGTCGCCGGAGGCCGCCATCTGCTCCCGGTACACCGGCTCGGCCGGGTACACGTGGCTGTCCATGAACTCGTGCAACCGGTCCCGGAGCTCCTTGCCACGATCCGATGGTTCGAGGTTCATCCGCCGTCCTCACGTCGCTGTGGTGCCGGTCGGAGCGCCTCCGGCCGGGCCCGCCGGGCGCTCCGGAGGGCCGTTCGCACCCTAGACCCGCGCTGGTGTCGGACCGCCCGGCGACCACCTCCCGGGGACCGCACCCCGGTAGAGGGTGGTTGACAATCGGTCCGCCGGGAGTGTCATGTACCTCGCCGTGGGCAGTCCCCTGGTCATCGTGGAGTCGCCGGCCAAGGCCCGGACCATCGCCGGGTACCTGGGCGACGACTACGTCGTCGAGTCGTCGATCGGACACATCCGGGACCTGCCGCGCAACGCCGCCGACGTGCCCAAGGAGTACAAGGGCCAGCCCTGGGCCCGTCTCGGTGTCGACACCGACAACCACTTCAAGCCGCTCTACATCGTCA
>JAEZAI010000141.1 GCA_023427825.1 Actinomycetes bacterium | reverse complement strand
CCGCAGGCGTGCGCTCCTCCAGGCCCCACGGCGAGTCGTACTCGCCCCCGAGCAGGTCCAGGAACGGCACGGGCGGCAACGCCTCCGGACCGACGACGCCGGCTCCGGACCACACGCCGGAGTCGATCAGCTCGCACGCCACGACCGGCCCCACGGCGGTCTGCCAGACGACCGCCTGGGCACCGTCACGCGCCATCGTCTCGGCGTTGTCGACCACGTGGTACAGGTACACCTCTCGGGGACCCGCGGCCTCGCCGTCAGCGCCGCGACCGGTGCCGGTGACCCAGGTGCCGGCGCAGGTCCGTCCCTCGATGCGGTCGCCGAGGGTGGCCGGATCGGGCAGGCACGCCGCCACCACGTCCCGCGGTGAGACCTGCTGGCCCCGGACCTCGACGGGTTCGACGCCGTCCAGGCCGAGCTTGTGCAGGGTCTCGAGCACCTGGATGAACTCATCACCGAGTCCGTACTTGAAGGTGACCCGCTCGCAGTCGATCCAGCGCGGCACGAGCAGCACCTCCTCGTGCTCCACGTTCACGCACTCCACGTCGCCGATGCCGCCGGGGAAGCGGAACACCTCGGGCTCGGAGAACGGCGGGGTGGTGTACCAGCCGCGGTCCTTCTCCCAGATCACCGGTGGGTTCAGGCACTCCTCGATGACGGTCCAGATGGAGAACGTCGGCGCGAACTCGTAGCCGCGGACGACCATGTCGGCGCCGTCGCGGATGCCGACCTCCTGGATGGAGGTGAACAGCTCGTCGGCGGCGTAGCGGGCGAACACGTCGGCCATCCCCGGCTCCACGCCCATTCCGCAGACCGCCAGCAGCCCCCTGTCGGTCCACTCGTCGGCCTTGTCGAACTGGCGATCGCCGAGCTTCACCCCGGTCAGCTCGTGCGGCTGTGTCGGGTGGGGCTCGGAGATCGACATGGCCATGTCCATGTAGTTGGCACCGCCGGCGAAGGCGCCGTCGAAGATCGACATCACGAACCGCGGGTCGGCTGCGTTCATGACCAGGTCGGCGCCGGCCGCCGTGGCCGCGGCGGCGATCGACGCCGGGTCGGACGCGTCCAGCGTGGTGGCGGAGAACCGGTCGTCGCGCGCCGCGGAGCGCTGCGACTTCGCGGGATCGATGTCGCCGACGACGATCGACTCCACGAACTCCCGTCGGGCTGCGATCGCGCAGAACGCGTCACCCACCCCTCCGGCACCGACCAGCAGGATCCTCATGCGCGGAGGTTATCGACGGGGCCACGCACCACGACGCTGCATCGCCGTGAAGGGTCGGCGAGCGGGGCAGGGTCGCCAGTCGCAACGTCGGGTAGGTGTCCGGCGTGCCCAGCCCGCAGAGGATCGAGCCAGGACCCGGTCAGGAGTCCGTCTGGGACTATCCGAGACCGCCTGCGCTCGACCCGACGTCCTCGCTCGTGCGCGTCGAGCACGGCGGCCGGACGGTGGCGGAGACCACACGTGCCATCCGGGTCCTCGAAACGAGCCAACCGCCGGGCTTCTACCTGCCGCCGGACGACGTGGACCTCGCCGTGCTGATCGCGTCCTCCACTTCGACCGCGTGCGAGTGGAAGGGCGTTGCCTCCTACTTCGACCTCGCCGTCCCGGGCATCCCGACGGTCGCGGACGCAGCGTGGTCCTACCCGAACCCGACGCCCCGCTTCGCCCCGATCGCCGGCTACCTCGCCTTCTACCCGCAGCGCGTCGACGCCTGCTTCGTCGACGGTGAGCGCGTCGACAGCAACGAGGGCGAGTTCTACGGCGGCTGGGTGACCTCGAAGGTGGTCGGACCGTTCAAGGGCGGGCCCGGCTCCTGGGGCTGGTAGCGCCCCGGCGGATCAGAGGTCGTAGCCGCTGGTGGACTCGGGGGCCTCGACGGGCCGGTCGCAGGTCGGACACCACGGCCGCAACTCGATGCCGCCGCCGCACGCGTCGTGGAAGCGCTCGCTCGGTACGCCCTCGCCCGCCGCGCCCCACGCCGTCAGCGCGACCAGCGCGGCGGCGAGCTCGTGACCGGCGGCGGTCAGGTCGTAGCTGAACCGGACCGGGCGCGTGGAGTACGGCTCGGCGACGACCAGGCCCTCCGCCTCCAGACGACGCAGCCGGTCCGAGAGGATGTTGGACGCGGCGCCGACCCGCTCGGCCAGCTCCCCGAATCGGAGCGGTCCGTCGGCCAGCGACTCGACGATCAGCAGGAGCCAGCGGTCGCCGACACGATCGAGCGCAGCCCGCAGCGGTGAGGCGGTGGGCGGCGGGGGACGGCGGCGCATGGGCATCAGTCTGCCAAGCGGGCTAGACCAGGAGCCTGCAGTCATTTGCAGATTGCAAGTAAGGAGCCACCGTGACCACCAACCTCCTCGAAGAGCTCTCCGCCCCCGCCCGATCCGCCGCTGCCGCCCCAGCACCGTCCACGGTCGCGATCGGCCGGCGGGGGCGAGGCACCGGGATCGTCGTCGACACCGATCGCGTCCTGACCAACGCCCACAACCTCCGCGATCGGACCACCCAGGTCACCTTCCCGGACGGGCGGACGGCCCAGGGCCGTCTGCTCGGCGCGGACCCGGACCGCGACCTCGTCGTGCTCGAGGTCGACACTACGGGCGCCCCGGCGATCGAGTGGACCGCCCGCGCGGCCGACATCGGCGACACGGTCTTCGCCGGCGCCCGCGGCCTCCGTGGCCCCCGGATCACCTTG
>JAEZAI010000138.1 GCA_023427825.1 Actinomycetes bacterium | reverse complement strand
GTAGGGCAACTCACGCAATTTCGCCACGGATGTTCAGCCGTCGCTGGGGTCGAGGTCGCGGTACAGCGCTCGCAGCCGCTCCTGGTGGGTGCGGTCCCGGCCGGCGACCTCGGGCTCGAGCACGTTGGCGTCGGCGAACCAGTCCTCCATGGTCCGACCGGCCTCCTGGCCCGCGCGGGTGTGGACGTCGATCGCCTCGGGCGGGATGTCGGGCACCCGGTCCGTGTGGAGCACCACCTGCATGAGCTCGCCGATCGTCGGGTCCTTGGGGGCGCCGGCCAGGTAGCCGGCGGCGTGCGCGGCGAACACGAGCCGGTCGTAGGCCCCCGGCTCCGTGTCCTCAGCGGACTCGTGGCACGCCCGCACGATCGTGATCGCGGCGGGGTCGCCCAACCCGACGTCCTCGGCCGCCAGCACCTGGAGGCGCCGCCACATCTCCGCCTCGTGCTCGGCGTCGGTCCGGCACAGCTCGACGGCCGCGGCCACCGCCTGCTCGACCCGCCCGCGCCGGACGTGCTTGTGCAGCGCTGAGCGCACCTGGTCCGACGGCAGCCCGTGGACGGTGGTCCGCGTGGCGAACGGGTCGCCGCTCCAGTGCGGGACCGGGCGGTCCCAGTCCTCGGTCATCGGCGCGGTCCCAGTGGGAGCGACCGGACGATGCCCGACACGTTGAGGTCCATGTCGACACCGTCGCGCACCTCGGCCACCGGCCACCGGGCGACGAGGGCGCCCACCATCTCGGTCACCTCCATCCGACCCAACGCCGCACCCAGGCAGTAGTGGCGACCGGCGCCGAACGCGAGCTGCGACGCTGGCGACTCGCGGTGCAGGTCGAAGGTGTGGGGGTGTTCGTAGACGGCGGGGTCGCGGTGGGCCGCCGCGATGCGGATGGTCACGAACTCGCCCGCCGCCACGGGCACGTCGCCCACGACCGTCGGCTCGACGGCCGCCTTGATCGTGTGGCGGATCGCCGGCTGGTACCGCCCGCACTCCTCGACCGCGGCGCCGAGCAGCGACGGGTCGTCGTGGACCGCGGTCCAGGCGTCGGGGTGCTCGGCGAGCGTCAGCAGCGCGAGCGCCGTCGTGTTGGCGGTGTTGTCCACCGACGCGCTGAGCAGCTCCTCGAGCAGGTAGAACGCGTCGCCGTGCTCGATCCCGCCGGCGCGCTCGGCCTCCAGCAGCGCGGTGGCCAGGTCGTCGGCGGGCCGGACCCGGCGCAGCGCGAGCAGCTCCTCGGCGAACTCGGCGACCTCGGCCTTGACCGCCCGGACCGGCTCGACCATCTCGTCGGTGGCGGTGAAGACCGACAGCAGCACCTTGGACATGCGGATGAGCTCGTCCGCGTCCTCCTCCGAGGCGCCGACCATCCAGCAGAACAGCCGCGCCGGCACCACGTCGGCGAGGCCGGCCATCACGTCGAAGTCGCCGCCGGCGGCTGCGTCGGGGGCCTCGGCCACCAGCCCGTCGACGAGCTGGCGGGTCCGATCCCGCAGCAGGCCGATGCGTCGCACGCTGAACCAGGGGCTCACCGCCCGCCGGAGCCGCTTGTGCACCTCCCCCTCGGCGTCCGTGAGCGAGTGGTCCGGCACCGCCCACAGCGGCTCGATGCCCCGGTCGACGAGCAGGTGGTCGACGCCCGGCACGAGCGCGTGGTCGTGGAAGGCGGCCTCGCTCGTGGCGTAGTCGATCGTCGACCAGCCGATGCGGTCCCGCACGACCGGGCGCTCTTCCCTGAGGGCATCGAAGAGCGGGTGGGGGTCGGCGACGAACTCCGGGGACAGCGGGTCGAGCACGTCGGACGAGGACACGGGAGACATCGGCGACGATCATCGCCAGCGCCCCGACCGCGCGGAAGGGCTCCACGGTTACGATCCCGTGAACCGACGGACGCGACCGCGCGAACCGCCGGGCGCAGGGGCGGACCGCCGGGCGCAGGGGCGCACCGGCCGGCGCGTAGCGTCGGCGACATGTTGATCACCACTGGCTTCGACCTGCCCGGTTACGACATCACCTCCGTCCAGGGCGAGATCTTCGGCCTCACCGTGCGGGCCCGGAACATCGGCGCCGGCTGCATCGCGGGCTTCCGCTCGATCGGCGGCGGTGAGATCCCCGAGTTCACCAAGCTGCTGGCGCAGAGCCGCAGCGAGGCGATGGCCCGGATGGTCGAGGAGGCCCGGCAGCTGGGCAGCACCGCGATCATCGGGATGCGCTTCGACTCGGGAGCGATCGGCCAGTGGAGCGAGATCTGCGCGTACGGCACGGGCGTCACCGTCGAGCCGGTCACGGACTACGCCCGCCAGCAGTTCGACTTCGTGATGGCCACCGGTGCGATGCCGCAGCAGCGCGGCTACAGCACCCGCGTGAGCGAGTGGAACCAGGGACCGCTGCCGGCCGGCGTGCCGGTCGCCCCGAGCCCCGGTCCTGTCGACACGCCGTCGGGATCCCCGACCGCTCCGCCCTCGGGCCCGCCCACCGGGCCGCCGTCGGCACCGCAGCACTGACCGCCTGCGGCGACTGGACAGCACTGACCGCCGGGCCGACGCGGTCCGGACTGTCACAGCGCCTGGCTACGGTGCCGGCGTCGCCTGCAGCGACACCGCTTCCCCCGGTCTGCGCCACGCCATCCGGCGTGGCCCTCGAGCAGGGAGCGGAACGTGTTGGGAGCACCGATGGAGTTGGGACTCGTCAAGGGCGACGACGGCAGGCGTCGTTGCGGTTGGGGATCGTCCACGGCCGACTACGCGGCCTACCACGACGACGAATGGGGGCGGCCGGTCACCGACGACATCCGCCTGTACGAGAAGTTCTGCCTGGAGGGGTTCCAGTCCGGCCTCTCGTGGCTGACCATCCTCCGCAAGCGGGACAACTTCCGCGCCGGGTTCGACGGCTTCGACCCGCAGATCGTCGCCGGCTACACCGAGGCGGACGTGGCGCGGCTGCTGGCCGATGCCGGCATCGTGCGGCATCGGGGCAAGATCACCGCGGCCATCGACAACGCGTCCGCGGTGCTCAACACGCAGGAGCGGCACGGTTCGCTCGCCGCGCTGGTGTGGTCGTTCGAGCCCAAGCGGCGGGGCCGGCCGGTCCCCACGGACCTCCACCAGATCCCGGCCCGGACGGACGAGTCGGTCGCGCTCTCCAAGGAGCTCAAGCGCCTGGGCTTCCGCTTCGTCGGGCCGACCACCGCGTACGCCGCCATGCAGTCCGTCGGGCTGGTGAACGACCACCTCAAGGGCTGCCACGTCCGCACGGCGTGCGAGGCGGACCGCAAGGCCGCCGCGGTGCCCGAGCTCAGCTCGTCGGGCTGAGCGTCTCGTCGATCGCGGCGTCCATGGCCGCTCCCCGGTCGTCGCGTCCGACCACGGACATTCCCCACGCACCCGCCGCCGCACAGGCGACGGCACCGACCACGAGCGACCACCGGGCCCCGAACTCCTGAGCCACCCAGCCGACGATCGGCCCGCCGATCGGGGTGCTGCCCAGGAAGAGCATCGCCTGCAGGGCGAGCACGCGTCCGCGCATGTCGGGCGCCGACCGCAGCTGGACGATGGCGGTCGACATCGTCAGGAACGTGATCGAGCACATGCCGAGGACCAGGCCGACGGGCAGGGCCACGCCCAGGTTCGGGACGACCGCCAGCACCGCCAGCGAGGCACCGAAGGCGATCGATGCCGAGCCCACACCCCACACGCTCACGTCGGTCCGGCGCGCCGCCACCAGGGCGCCGATCACCGAACCCACGCTCACCACCGAGAACAGGACCGTGAACACCGCGTCGGTGCCGTCCAGGTCGCGCGTCACGAACAGCGGCATGACCGTGTTGAAGTTGAACGCCAGCGTGCCGACCACGCCCATCATCACCAGCGGGACGAAGAGCTCCGGCATGCGGCGGACGTAGCGGAAGCCGTCGCGGATCTGACCCTTGGTCCGGGCGGCGACCGGACTCGGTCGCAGCTCGCCCGTGCGCATGAGCGAGAACGATGCGATGACCGCGATGTAGGAGACGCCGTCCAGCAGGAAGGCCCAGCCGTACCCGGTGGTGGTGATCAGCAGGCCGGCGAGCGCCGGACCGATGACGCGGGAGGACGTCATCACCGCGCTGTTCAGACTGACCGCGTTGGGCACGTCGCGCTCGGGGACCATCTCGACCACGAACGCCCGGCGTGCCGGGTTGTCGAACGCCACCGTGAAGCCGCCGAAGAGCGCGACCGCGTAGATCGTCCACACCGGCGCGTCCGCGAACGCGACGGCGGCGAGCAGGAACGACTGCAGCATCGCCAGCGCCTGCACGATCATCAGGAGGCGCCGCTTGTCCGACCGGGCGGCCACCAGGCCCGCCCAGGGACCCAGCACCAGGACCGGGCCGAACTGCGCCGCCGCGAGCAGCCCGAGCGCCACACCCGAGTCGGTGAGCGACAGGACCAGGAGCGACTGGGCGACCATCGTCATCCAGTTGCCGACCTGCGAGATGCCCTGGCCCACGAAGAACAACCGGAAGTTCCGGACGCGCAGCGAGGCGAACGTCTCCTTGCCGAAGTGACGGAGGTGCTCGGTCACGGCAGCTCCACCAGACGCTGCAGGGCGCCGATCGCACCGGCGACGGCCCGACGGTCCTCGGCCGACAGCTGCGACAGGTGCTCGTCGAGCCACGCGACCTTGCGCGAGCGCGCCACCTCGAGCAGTTCGGCGCCGCGCGCGGTGGCGACCACCCGCACGATGCGGCCGTCGTCGGGGTCGGCACGCCGCTCGACCAGCCCGTCGGCCTCGAGCTTCGCCACCACCCGGCTGATCGTGGGCGGGGCCACCCGCTCCACGTCGGCCAGAGCGCCCAGCGTGATCGGCCCGTGGCGGTGGATGGAGGTCATGACCGAGTGCTGGCTGGGGGTGAGCCGGGCGTCCGACAGCTGCCGCAGGCGTCGCGCCAGGCGCACGGTGGAGACCAGCAGCGCCTCCGCGACCAGCTGGTTCGTGGCCTCCTCGGCGGCGATGGCGGTGCGGGACTCGGGCATGACGACATTGTATAGCATCGCTAATTAGCTATGCGAAGTGGTTTGGTGCGCTCTCAGCTGCGCGACGGCTCCCCGGCAGGCGGACCCGACAGGACGATCCGGCCCGGTGACCGCTGGTCAGGACCACCGGCCGCCGGATCCGGCAGACTCGGCCGCATGGACGACGGGGTCACGCTGACGCACGAACGCGAGGTCACCGAACCGGTCGAGCTGTGCCTGCCCGGGGGCCGGGTGCTGAACCCGTCGGCTCGGGGCTGGTCGCGGGCCCCGCTCCACGACTGCAACCTGGCCGGGACGTGGGGTCGCAAGAAGCGCTGGGACTACTGGGCCGTGCTCACCCCCACGCACGCGATGTCGGTCACGTACGCGGACGTGGACTACCTCGGCATCGCGGATGTGTGGTGGGTCGACCTCCGGACCGGGCGTTCCGGTGGCCGGAACCGGAGCATCCCCGGGGGCGGTGGCTTCCGGCTGCCCGATCGGCCTGGCACGGCGCCGCTGCGTGCGGTCGCCCGCAACCAGGTGCTCGACCTCACCGACGACGAGCAGGGCACCCGCCTGTCGGCTGCGTGGACCGAGTCCGACGGCACGCCCGGACGGTTGGACGTGCTCGTCGAGCTGCCCGCAGGTCACGAGTCGCTCAACGTCGTGATCCCGTGGAGCGACCGCACGTTCCAGTTCACGTCCAAGCACCAGGCCCGCCCCGCCCGCGGCGAGCTCGTGCTCGGCGAGGAGCGCATCGAGATCGGCAGCGGGGACCAGCCGGCGTGGGGCGTGCTCGACGTCGGCCGGGGCCGGTGGCCCTACTCCACTCGCTGGAACTGGGGCGGCGGCGCGGGCACTGCGACGACCGGCGAGGTCGTCGGCATCCAGATCGGCGGCAAGTGGACCGAGGGCACCGGCTTCACCGAGAACGGGATCATCGTCGACGGCCGGCTCCACAAGCTCGGCCAGGAGCTGGCCTGGTACTACGACTGGGATCGGCCGA
>JAEZAI010000094.1 GCA_023427825.1 Actinomycetes bacterium | reverse complement strand
CTCCCGGTCCTGCCGGGCGCTGCCATCTACCTGCAGGACCTGGGACCGACCCCGCAGCTGGAGCAGGGCGACCCCCTCGGGGCTGAGGTGCCGGGCGATGCTGGCGATCATCGAGGCGACGATCCGCAGCCCGTCGGGCCCACCGTCGATCGCGCCGATCGGATCGAGCGGGAACTCCCGGCACTCCGCGGTGGGGAGGTACGGCGGGTCGGCCAGGACCAGCGGGAAGGCGCCGGCTCCCAGGTCGGGGTCGGCGGCGCCACGGATCTCCGCGCAGTACACCTCCACCTGCGACGTGAGCCCGTTCCGACGGGCGTTGGACGTGGCGTAGCTGCAGGCTTCGGCCGAGCTGTCCACCTGGACCAGGTTCCTCCCGGTCGTGAACGCGACGACCTGGCCGATCTGACCGGCGCCGGAGCACATCTCGAGCACCGGGCCCTCGGGAAGCGAACCGGACAGCTCGATCGCCCACTCCGACTGCAGCAGCGTCCACGGGCGCGGTTCCAGCACGCTCGGGTCGAACTCCACCTCGAGCGGACCGAACGACATCGTCCGGCTGTCCGGCGCGGCCGTGTCGCTCGTGGAGGGCGCGTCGAGATCCGGTGCTGCTGTCGACGTGGCGGGTGCTGACGATCGCTGGTCCATCCATGACCACTTCCCGCTCCGCCGGGGATGAGAACGTGTCCGGCCGGCCCCGCGGCGGCCCGGAATGACGACGGGTCGCTCGGGTAAGCGAGCGCGCATGCGCGACCTCGGCCCGCTCCCGTTGACGGTCGTGGTGCCGATCCGCCACGGCGCAGCGGACGCCGACCTGGCCCAGCACCTCGGACGTCTCGCCCGATGGGCGGACCAGGTGGTCCTGGTGGACGGTTCCGAGAAGACCGTGCGCGGAGCGTACGCCCGTCTCCTCGATCCGGCGATCGAGCACGTGGTCGTCGACGAGGATCGACGCGGGTTGCTCAACGGCAAGGTCGCCGGCGTGCTGACCGGGGTCGGGCGAGCGCGTCATGCCCGGGTCGTGATCGCGGACGACGACGTTCGGCACACCCGCAGCACCCTGGCGCGCCTGGCCCGACTCATCGACGACGCCGACGTGGTCCGTCCCCAGAACCACTTCGTCGCTGCGGAATGGGAGGCGCTTCCGTGGCATGCCCGCTGGGACACCGGGCGCACGCTGCTCAACCGCGCGCTCGGCGCCGACTGGCCGGGCACGCTCGGCGTGGACCGCGACCTGCTGGTGGCGGCCGGGGGCTACTCGGGCGACGTCCTGTTCGAGAACCGCGAGCTGGTCCGGACGATGGAGGCCGTGGGAGGTCGCGTGCTCGACGCGCCCGACCTCTTCGTGGCCCGGGTGCCGCCGACCACGCACCACTTCTGGGGTCAGCGCGTGCGTCAGGCCTACGACTCGCTGGCGCAACCCGGGCGACTCCTCCTGGAGCTCTCGATCCTGCCCTGCATGGTCGCCCTTCCCGCCAGCATCCCCGTGCTGCTGTGTGCGGCGGTGGTGCTTGCGGAGTGCGGGCGCCGGCGCAGCGGTGGCAGGACGGTGTTCCCGCCGTCGGCCTCGTTGTGGGCGGCCGCCTGGCTCGTCGAGCGGGCCGTCTGCGTCTGGCTGGCCGTGCTCACCCGTGCGACGGGCAGCGTGCGCTACGCGGGCGGGAGCATCCGCCGGGCCGGCAGCTCGCGCTCCGCCATCCGCCGCCGCGTCGGCGGCATCACCGCGGTGGCCACGGCCGCGTAGTGGTACGGATCGTCCATGGCGCTGCGCATCGAGAGCTTCACCATCGACGCCCGTGACCCGGCCGCGCTGGCCGCCTGGTGGGCGGAGGCCGTCGGATGGGTGGTCTGCTCCCGATCCGCCGATGGCGTGGAGGTGGACATCTGCGAGCGGGTCGCTCCGGACGGCTCGCACCCGCGCCCGGTGCTGTCGTTCGTCGGCGACGGCGACCCCGATGCCGGCCAGGAGCGGCTGCACCTGGACCTCAACTCTCGTTCGGCGCCCGAGCAGGCGGCGATCGTCGACCGGCTGATCGGCTCCGGTGCCTCCCGCTCCGACGTGGGGCAGTCGCCGGACGCGCCCTTCGTGGTGCTCGCGGATCCCGAGGGGAACCGCTTCTGCGTGCTCGAACCGCGCGCCGAGCACGAGCACCGGGGTGCGATCGCCGCCTACGTCCTCGCGGCCCACGACGCCAGGGCGTTGCGGGACGTGTGGGCGGCGGCCACCGGATGGCGTGTCACCCGCGATGCACCGGACGAGGTGGTGCTCAGCCCGGACGACGGCGGCCCGTCGCTCGAAATCCTGACCCGACCGACCATGCCCCGCCGGGGAGCGAAGAACCGCATTCACCTGGACGTGGCGCCCGGCCCTCGGGACGACCAGGGCGAGGAGGTGGAACGGCTCATCGCTCTCGGGGCGACGCGGGCGTCGATCGGCCAGACCGGCCGGGAGCCGTGGGTCGTCCTCGCCGACCCCGAGGGCAACGAGATCTGCGTGCTGACGCCGAGGGGCTGAGGTCCGTCGGGGCCGCTGCACCGGTGTCGCGCGTCGGTGTCGCCCGTCAGTCGAAGCGGTCGAGGAGGCGCTCGATGGCCACCAGCGCTGCGCCGTGGCCCTCCTCGATCCCGAGGCCGTCCTCCAGTGCCATCAGCTGGTTGAGGCCCGTCATCGCCAGCACGAGCAGCTCGGGCGGGAGTCGGTCGTCGAGCAGGTCGTGGCGGCCGAGGATGTCCCGCAGGGCGTCGGTCTGGAGCGACCGGAACCTGGTGGCCACGGCCACGATCTCGTCCCGGACCGCCGGGCGGTGGCGCGCCACGACCGCGAACTCGAAGTTGTAGCCGATGGGGTCCAACGTGAACTCCCAGATGGTCCGCACCGATGGCTCGGCCGCCACGGCCGCTGCGAACCGCTGCATGCCCTCCTCGGCGCGTCGTCGGAACATCGACACGAACAGGTCGTCCATGTTGCCGAAGTGGTAGTGGAGGAGCTTCGACCCCAGGCCGGCCTCCTGCTCGACGCGGCGAGAGGTCACCGACGGATAGCCCTCGGCCACGAGGAGGCGTTCGGCGGCGTCGAGCAGCTTGGTCCTGGTGGCGGAGTCGTGGGCGGGAGCCGGCATGGGCGCTTCCTCCGGGTTCGGCGCAGCGTCAGTCGTAGCAGCACCCCCCTTGCCCGGCGCGGTCCGACGTGCGACAGTGGGTCGAGCCGATTCAGGCAGGTGCCTGAATCGAGGGGATCGGTGCGAGAGCAGTCGGTCCTCGTGGGGCGATCGCTCCCGCACAGGAGGGGGAAGCCATGTCGAGCACTTCGTCCAGCGATGCGGGCGTCCTGGCCCGGATCGGACGCTCGAGGATCGGGAGGGGTCTCGCGGTCGCTGCGGCGGTCGTGTCGATCGGGCTGGTCGTCGTCGCCCCGGGAGGGGTCGATGCCCAGTCCGTCATGTCCGACCGCGAGGCGATCGGCGAGCTGCAGGCCCGGTACTTCCGGCTGCTGGACCAGAAGGACTGGGTCGGGTTCCGGGCCCTGCTCGCGGACGACATCCGGGTCGATCTCACGGCGGATCAGCTCGGCACCTTCGACGACGCCGACACCTTCGTCGCCGCGATGGCCGACCACGGCGTCACGGTCCACCAGGGCCACATGCCCGAGATCGCCGTCGCATCGGCGGACGAGGCCACCGCCATCTGGGCGATCGAGGACGTCGACCGCCGCCCGACCGTCGGCGGCGCGTCCGTCGAGGCGCACGCCTACGGCCACGCCCACGTCGCGTACGGCCGGTTCGGGGGCGTGGGGATGGTGAGGGCGCTGACGGTCACGCGACTGCGCACGGACCTGGGCGGTTGAGGTGACGCGGCTCCTCGCGATCGCGACGCCGACGGGCGGCCGGCGCCGGCAACGGATCACTGCGATGTCGGTCCTCCTGGCGGTCGGTCTCGTGATGACGGCCTGCTCTCCCGGGTCCACCCCGAGCAGCGCGGCGAACGAGTTGAGCGACCGGGACGCCGTCGCCGAGCTGAAGGCCCGCTACTTCCGCTACCTCGACACGAAGGACTGGTCGCGGTTCCACGGACTGTTCGTGCCCGGCGCCCACGTCGACGTCAGCGCCGACGGCGGGCCGGTCTTCGACGACACCGACGTCTTCGTCGGCTTCCTCGAGGCGACCCTCGGTTCGACCGTGACCGTGCACCAGGGGCACCTCCAGGAGTTCGAGCTGACCTCGCCGACCACGGCCCGAGGGACCTGGGCGCTCGAGGACCTGCTCAGGTTCCCGATCGGCGAGGGCGTCGACGCTCACGGCTACGGCTTCTACCGGGAGACCTACCGTAAGGTCGACGGTCAGTGGAGGATCGAGTCGCTCGCACTCGTCCGTCTGCGGATGGACATCGGATGACGCCACCGGCCCAGCCCATGTGCGAGGCCCGGGTCGCCGCGGGTGCGCAGCGACGGCGAGCCGAGCGATGAGCGCGGCGGCGGTGCCCGACGCGCCTCGACGGCACTGGACCGCGGCGGTCTACACGCGGATGAACCCTGCGATGAGGTGGCTCCTGCGGTCGCCGCTGCACCCGATGGTCAGCAGTCGGACGGTGCTGCTCGGCATCACCGGTCGACGCACGGGGAAGCGCTACGAGATCTGCGTCGGCTACGCGCCGAGCGGTCCCGACTCGATCGACGTGCTCGTCTCCGACGCCGAGCACAGGTCGTGGTGGCGCAACTTCACCGACGGCGGCGGACCGGTCCGGGTCACGCTGCGCGGCGCGGAGCGCGACGCCTGGGCCACCGCCCACCTGCCGCCGACCGCCGACTTCAAGGCGATCGCCGACCGAGCGCTGCCCGCGATCGTCGGACGGCGGGGAGCCGCGCGCTTCTTCGGGATCCCCGATCTGGACCCGGACATCGGGCTGGGAGAGGCGGACCTGGCGCGGCTCGACGGGTTCGCCGTCGCGGTGGACGTGACGTGGCGTGACCGCAGCCCGGCGTCGACCGAGCGCTAGGAGCCGGTCTCGGCGACCGGCGCATGGACGGGCTTGGACTCCGGTGAGCCCTTCTGGCGCAGCACGATCGTCAGCACGACGATGGATCCAACGGCGAGGAACTCCGACTGCCAGTTCTGGAAGCTCTCGAACCAGAACTGGCTCGAGCCCACGTAGTTCCAGGTGCTGACGGCCGGCACCCCGGTCCTACCCGCCGAGCAGCGGTTCGTTCGCGAGGTCAGCCCGGCGTCGACCGAGCCCCGTGCCGTCGTCAGCGACGGACGCTCCGGGACCGACGAAGGGGCCGATCACGAGCGCTCGACGAGCGCCCGGACGACCGCCCGGTGGTCACCACGGGCGTCATCGAGCCGGCGGCGCTGCTCGGTCGCCCCGTTGCCCCGGGCGAGGATCTGCTCGACCTGGGACCGCACGACCTCGACGTCGCCGTGGACCTCGAGACCGGGTCGGACGTGCTCCAGCAGCTGGTCGACGGCGGACCGGGCGTCGATCAGCCGGGGTTCGAGCGCGTCGAGCAGACGGCCGCCCAGTCCGTAGCGCGCCGCCCGCCACATCGCGGCGTCGTACGTGTAGTGGCTGCGCTCCGGCTCCGGTGCATCGGTCGAGGCCTCGACCGCACTGGTCCACACGAGCGCCCGGGTCAGCAGTGCGATCGCCACCGAGTCGCCGACGTCGATGCACACGTCACAACCGCGGAACTCCAGCGTCGGCCACCGCTCGGACGGACGGATGTACCAGTACAGGTTCGAGGCGTCGTCGAGCGCGTCGGTGGCCCGCAGCTCGTCGACCAGCGCGTCGTAGCTGGAGCGGTCGGAGAACCTGGGCGGCATGCCGGACGTCGGCCAGCGCTGCCACACCTCGGTCCGGTAGCTGTCGAACCCCGTCTCCACGCCGTGCCAGAAGGGCGAGTTGGCGGAGAGCGCGAGCAGCACCGGGAGCCAGGGCCGGCTCCGGTTCATGATCCGGATCGCGAGCTCGCGGTCCGCCACGCCGACGTGGACGTGGCAGCCGCAGATGATCTGCTGGCGGGCCAGGACCTGGTAGCGGCGTTCCATGCGCTCGTACCGGTGCTCGCCGTCGACGAGCTCCTGGTCCTCCCAGGACGACCACGGGTGCGTCGCCGTCGCCGCCACCGCCAGGCCGAGTCCGGCAGCCGCCGTCGCCAACGACGACCTCAACGAGGAGAGCTCGGCGGTCACCTGATCGGCCGACCCGCACACCGACGTGGAGATCTCGACCTGGCATCGGTTGAGCTCGCGGCACACCGAGTCGCCGAGCTCGGGACGCAGTCGCTCGACCAGGTCGTCGGACCGGGGAGCGAGATCGGTCGTGTCCGCGTCGACGATGAAGAACTCCTCCTCCACGCCGATCGTCAGCGTGTCGTCCACCTCCTGTGCCATCCATGCCTCCGCGACGGACCCGGATGGGCCGCGTGCGGTGCCTCTACCCGCACCGAGCCCGGTCGCGTCGCTCGGGCGCCGATCGGCGCGGCGCGGACACACCCGTCCGACCCGTCAGCGCGGGTCCCACCTGGCGAGACGTGCGGCGCCGGATCGCTGGTACGCCCGGCGTCCGGACCGGAAGCTCGCAGCGTCGTGATGGATGCACCGTGATGGAGCTCGACCTCAGCGGCCGGCGTGCCCTCGTCACCGGCGCCGGACAGGGAGTGGGACTGGCGATCGCCGCGGCGCTCGCAGCCTCGGGCGCGACCGTCCTGGTGAACGACCTCGACGCGGACCGGGCCGACGCAGCGGTCGAGCAGCTCGCCGTCGCGGGCGGCGACGTGTCCGCCGCGGTCTTCGATGTGACCGATCCGCACGCCGTCGACGCCGCTGTCGCCCGCTCGGGACACGTCGACGTGCTCGTGAACAACGCGGGCAACGCAGGGGTCGCCGGCTTCGGCGAGCGGGGACCGTTCTCCGAGTCGGACCCGGCGGACTGGGAACCGTTCCTCCGGGTCAACCTGTACGGGCCGCTCCACTGCTGCCGGGCGGTGCTCCCCCGGATGGTGAGCGTGGGCTGGGGACGGCTCATCACGATCGTCTCCGACGCCGGCCGGCACGGTGACCCCGGCAACGCGGCCTACAGCGCCGCCAAGGCGGGGGCCGCCGGTCTGACCAGAGCGCTGGCGCGGGAGAACGGCCGGTTCGGGATCACGGCCAACAACATCTCCCTCGGCACCATGCGAACCTCGGCGACCGAACCCCTGTGGTCCGATCCGGGGAGCGACCTGGCCCGACAGGTGCTGCGGGGCTACGCCATCCGGCGCCCGGGCGATCCCGACGAGGCCGGCGCACTCGTCGTGTTCCTGGCGAGCGACCACGCTGCGTGGATCACCGGCCAGACGCTGCCGCTCAACGGCGGCTACACGTTCGCGCTGTGAGCCGCCGGCGAGGGCCGGCTGAGCTCCGGGCCTGGCGGGCTCCCGGACGGCGGGCGCGGCTCGTCCGCTCGCGACCCTGGATTGGTGAATCACGATTCGCATAATCTGGCGGCATGGCGACGGCCGACGGGGTGGCGACGCGGCGGGGGCGGCCGAACAAGGTGACCCGAGAGCGGATCATCGAGGTGGCGGCCACGCTCGGGCTGGACGGGCTGACCATCCAGTCGTTGGCGGCCGAGCTGGAGGTGTCGCCCGGCGCGCTGTACCGGCACGTCGACGGGCTGGACGAGGTCGCCCGGCTCGTGGCCGAGCGCAAGCGCGGTGACGTCGAGCGTCGGATGACCACCACCCGGGACTGGGCGGAGTGGTTGAGCGACTTCGCCGAGGTCATCCGGACCGAGCTCGGGGGTTCCACCGCCGCGCTGCTCGGGACCGGGGACCGGCGGCCGATGCAGATCGGCGTGGGGGAGTCGGGCCTGCGGCTGCTCATCGACGCCGGGCTCACGCCGGTCGAGGCGGCCCACGCGCTCTGGCTCGTCGTCCGAGCGGCGGCCACGACCGGCAGTCCCGACCGACCGAGCTTCGTCGGGTTCCTGGACCCGACGCGGGAGCTCGTCGACGACGGCCCGACCGAGCGCTACCGAGCCCTCGACCGCGTGCAGCGCGACCTCTCCGAGGGAGGGTCGCCCGACTCGTTCCCGTTCGAGCTCGACGTGCTGCTCGACGGGATCGCCGCCCAGATCGACCGCAGGACGACCCGCGACCAGGGTCGCACGACACCGGAGGAGGCCGAAGATGCACGAGGGTGAGGGATCGACGCGGCGCGTGCCGTTCGAGACGGCGCAGCTCGGACCGATCACGCTGCGGAACCGGATCGTCAAGGCCGCCACGTTCGAGGGCGTGATGCCTCGCGGTGCGGTCAGCCAGGAGCTCATCGACTTCCACGTCCGCGTGGCCCGCGGCGGCGCCGCGCTGTCGACCGTGGCCTACTGCGCCGTGTCCAGAGGTGGGCGCGTGTCCAGCGACACCATGGTGATGAGCCGCGAGCTCGTCCCCGACCTGAGGCGCCTGACCGACGCGGTGCACGCCGAGGGAGCGAAGATCAGCGCACAGCTCGGCCACGCCGGACTGGTGGCGCAGGCCCACAGCAAGCGGAACCCGAGCCTGGCGCCGTCGACCCGCTTCAGCGCGCCGGCGAAGGGGCTGGTGCGGGGCGCGACGCGCGCGCAGCTGGACGAGGTCGTCGCCGACTTCGAGCGCGCCGCCGAGGTGGCGATCGAGGCCGGCTTCGACGCCCTCGAGGTCCACGTCGGCCACAACTACCTGCTGAGCTCGTTCCTCAGCCCCAACCTGAACCGTCGACGTGACGAGCTCGGCGGCAGCATCGAGAACCGGTCACGCTTCCCCCGGCGCGTCGTGGAGGCGGTGCGCGACGTCGCGGACGGTCGCGTGGCCGTCCTCGCCAAGCTCAACATGGCCGACGGCGTGGAGCGGGGCCTGTGGCTCGAGGAGAGCCTGGAGTTCGCCAAGCTGTTCGAGGCCGACGGCACGCTCGACGCGATCGAGCTCACCGGGGGCAGCTCGCTCCTCAACGGGATGTACTACTTCCGCGGCGACGTCCCCCTGCGGGAGTTCGCCGAGGCCCAGGGTCCGCTCATCGGCCTCGGCGTGCGGCTCTACGGCCGGCGGATCTTCCCCGAGCTGCCGTTCGAGGAGGCGTTCTTCCTGCCGTTCGCGCGGCAGTTCCGCCGCGAGCTCGACATCCCCCTCATCCTCCTCGGTGGCATCAACGAGCTCGCCACGGTGAACACAGCCGTGACCGACGAGGGCTTCGAGTTCGTGGCCATGGCACGGGCGCTGCTCCGCGAACCGGACCTGGTGAACCGGTTCGAGCGGTCCGCCCAGTCCTCCGGGCTGTGCGTTCACTGCAACAAGTGCATGCCGACGATCTACTCCGGCACCCGCTGCGTCCTCGTCCCCACGCCGGATCACGTGCCGGTGGGCTGACCCGGACCGGTCCCGGACCGGTCCCCGGCGGGGCTCAGCGGGACGCGATCGCCAGGAAGAGCGGGTAGTCGTGGTCGTTCTTGCGCAGGTCGTAGGCGTGCTGGAACGAGACCTGCTCGAGGCCGGCGGCCCGGATGCGGGACGCGAGGTCGTCACGGTCGAAGCCGTGGTGGCCTCCGAACCCGTCGCCGTGGAAGGACCCGTCCTCGCGCTCCAGGTCGCAGATGGCCAGATGGCCGCCAGGTGCCGTCAGCGCCGCCAGACCAGCGAGCACCCGGTCGAGGTCCCGCACGTGGTGCAGCACCTGGACCGTGACGACCAGGTCGAACCGGGCCTCCGGCGGAGGGTCGACGTCGAGGTCGGTCGACCAGACCGGCGTGGACGCCGGCAACGTGGCGGCCTCGACCTTGGCGGACATGGCGGCGCGCATGCCCGCGGAGGGGTCCGACACGGTGATCGGTCCGACGTGCGGGGCCAGGTGCTGGGCCACGAGTCCCGAGCCCGCCCCGTACTCGAAGACGCTGGTCGACGTGGTGGGCCGCAGCTGCTCGGTGAGCAGCTCGGCGACGACGCGGGCCCGTTCCACCTTGGCGGGGTCGTCGTCCCACGTCGTGGCCATCCGGTCGAAGTCGCCGTCGCCGTGCTTGTCGTGCGGGTGGTCGTGTCGGTGGTCCATCACGGGTGCCGAAGGTACCGAGGTCGACGGAACGACGACCGGTCACCGGTCCGATCCGCTGCGGTCGGACAGACGGCGCGACGGCGTCGCCGTCACGCCGGCGGACCCGGGCCGGCGCTGATCGTCACCGTCAATCGTCGAAGGCGCGTGCGATCCGGTGCACCGTCCGCCACGTTCTGGTGGTGATCTCCTTGCCGAAGGTCCGCTCCAGCGCGGTCATGACCGCGGGAGTGGTCGCTCGGCTCGTGTCGACGACGGAGAACACGGCCTGTCGCCGCACGGCGATGATCCGGTACCCGTCTCCCACGATCGGGAGGTCCGGGACGGTCCGGGCCCGGTGCTTCAGGAACGTCAGGTTGCAGCGGGCGGTCGGGCCGTCGTCCTCGTCGTCGAAGACGTCCGACCGGGTGAGCCCCTCGATCTGGCGCCGATTGCGGACCACGGCCGCGCGCGGAGCGCGCAGGTGCTCCGCCACGGCGGCCTCGACGAGGTCCTCGAGCTGCCGACCGCTCGGCCCGTCCGACCGGAACGTGTAGTTGCCGCTCGAGATGACGGCTCGGACGTCATCGAGGCCGGCGCTCCTCAGCACGTCCACCATCGCGGCGTTGCGCAACTTGGGGTTCCCGGGTCCGATCCCGCGCAGGAGCGCGACGTGCTGCACGCCGCGCACGCTACCGGTGGTCGGTGGACGATCAGGCGGGGCGGAGGTCCAGCAATCGGGTGACGACGGCGCGCCGGAGCGGTTCGGGCACGAGCCGTGCCCACGCGGGGACCGAGGACGCGAACCCGGTGCGCAGATGGGCTCCCGGCCGCTCGTCCAGCGCTGCTGCGGCGACCGTGCGGCCCACGTCCGCGGGGTCGGCGAAGTGGGGCTCGAGCAGCTCGGTCAACGAGCTCCAACGCTGTCGTGCCGGTGCGGTGGAGGGGTCGCTCCCGGCGGTCACCTGCTCGCCGGCGTGCTGCCAGACGCCGGTGTCGATCGCTCCGCACTCGACGACGACGACCTCCACGTCGCGTGCCTCGAGCTCCAGCCGCCACACGTCGGAGACCGCTTCGAGCGCCGCCTTGGCCGCGGCGTACCAACCGGTGAACGGCACCATCCCGTCCGCCACCATCGAGCTCACCTGCACGACCCGCCGGCACGATCCCGACGCCACGGCGAGGCGGGCCAGCCGCATGGGTCCGATCACGAGGGCGTCCAGCTGCGCCCTCGCCTCGTCGTCGTCGATGTCCGCCACGGCGCCCAGGAGCGCGGCGCCGGCGTTGTTGACGACGACGTCGGGGCGGTGGCGCTCCACGACGGCGCTGCACGCCGCCGGGTCGGTCACGTCGAGGCGGTCGACGTGGAGGCCGTGCCGCGTGGAGGCGCCGGCGTCGGCCAGGCCGCGCCGCAGCTCGTCCTCCGCCTCGTCGCCCCGCACGGTCGTCACCACGTCAGCGCCCCGTCGCAGCAGCTCGGCCGTCGTCGCCGTGCCCAGGCCCGAGTTGGCGCCGGTGAGCAGGACGGTGGTCACGATCCTCGGCCCCGGTCCGCCGTGCGTCCTTCGCTGGACGCCCACGACCCCGTCCGGGACTCCGCGACGCGGGCCACCCCCGCCACCACCGCTCGGAGCTCGTCGTCCACCCGGCGTTCCACCCCGAGGCGCGAGGCCATCCGTCCGAGCGGCCCGAGCGGCAGCTCGTAGGTGGCGGTCACGGTGAGGACGGTGCGGTCGTCGTCCGCCGCCGGGAGCTGGTGGTCGAGCCGATAGGCGGTGCCGGGCGCGATCGCGCCGTCGGCGGCCCGCCCCCGCCGCGCGG
>JAEZAI010000072.1 GCA_023427825.1 Actinomycetes bacterium | reverse complement strand
GTGGGCGCGCTGTCGGACCAGCTCGACGGCGTGCTGTCGAACTACTACGCGATCACCGTCTGGGGCAGCAACGCCGTCCGGCCCGAGGCCGACGTCGACCTGCGGTTCGTCGACCCGCACACCTCCTTCCCCGATGTGGCCGACGAGCCGCTCGGCGCGGTGGGCGCGCTCGAGGCGCTCATCAGCGGGGAAGGGCACGCGGACGTCGGCCTGCAGTTCCTCGGCACGCCCTGCTTCGGGCTGACGCTCGACGTCAGCTTCAACTCGACCGCCGACATCTGGGCCGACTCGGCGGGCTTCGGCACCGGGATCCTTCCGCGCTTCAAGGTCGACACCGAGCCCGAGACCAACCTCGACATGCCCTGGTACGACTGGCTGCTGACGCCGTGCGTCCTGGGCTTCCTCATCGTGGCCGGGAAGGCGCCGGGTTCGGTCGAGGACGGCGTCAACGGCGCGCTGGAGGACGCGCTCGGGGAAGGCGGCACGATCACCAAGCTCATGTCGGGCCTGGACCTCGACACGTACCTGCCGGACCTGACGATCGACCCGATCACCATCGGCAACTCGTCGACCGGCGGCGCGGTCATACGGCCGCACATCGGCAACCTCGACAACGCGTGGTGCAGCGCGTCGGGCGCGCCGCCCGGCTGCACGAACGACCAGAGCCTCATCGGCCGCAACGGCGTCGAGGTGGTCGCCGACGCGTCGTTGGCGTCCAACACCGTGCAACCGATCGGCGCGCCGCTGTTCGCCCGGTTCCCCAACGTGTTCTCGCCGACGGTGACGACCAAGCTCGAGGACCTGGTCGTCTCCCACCGCGACACGAACGGCACGGCCGCGGGACTCGGGATCGTGGTCGATCCCCGGCTCATCAACCTGGCGCTTCGTGCACTGGCACAAGGACCGTCGTTCTCGACGACGACCAACGGGCTGGCGGACATCACGGACTTCGCGCTGCCGATCAGCGGGTTCTCGGTGACCACGAGACCGGAGGGCGCCCCGATGGTGCTCGGGGTGACGAGCCCGCAGGGGCTCAACGAGCGACCGACGGCGCCGGTGGTGGCGCCCGACGTGCGGGTGGAGCTGCGGACGTCCGACGCGAATCCGGAGCCGATCTCGTACTCGGTCGCGGCGTACACGAACATCGGGCTGACGTTCGATGCTGCGGCGCGGTCGGTGAAGCCGGTGTTCGACTCGCCGATCGTCGACCTTCAGGTCACCGGCGGCTGCCAGGTGAACTACGAGAGCTCGTACTTCCTCTCCTACGGGTTCTGCGGTCGCGGCACGGGCGGCAACGGCGGGTCCGGGATCACGTCGGTGACGGACCTGCTCGACGAGATCGCCAACTCGATCGTGGCGCCGCTGGTCAACAACAGCATCGGCAGCATCGGCCTGCCGTCGCTCGACGGTCTGGTTCCAGGGACGCACCTGGCGCTGAGCAACGTGCGCTTCGCCGACCGCGGCGGCCATCTGGCGGTGTACGCCGACATCGCGCCGCTGCCGCTGATCCGACTGGTCGGCAGCTCGGCCGGCTACGGCGGCGAGGACGACACGATCCGCTTCTTCGCCGTGCCGACGAACGTCAACATCGGCGACCCGAGCGCGTCGATCGCCTGGTCGATCAAGGACAAGGTGACCGGTCAACCCGTCGGGTTCTCGTACGTGCCGGGCACCGGCAAGACCGCCGTCCAGTTCCCGTCGAACGCGTTCACGCCGGCGGACAACGTCGACAAGCGCAAGACGGTCCAGGGCAGCGTCACCGTCGACCTGGGCGACATCCACGTGGTCGGCAACGGCGAGTTCAGCTGGGTGCCCCCGCAACCGGTCCCGCCACCGAACTGCCCGTCCGCACCGGGGCAGTTCCTCAAGGCGCTGCCCGGTGGGGTGGGCGACTACGGCTCAATCGGCACGGTGCTCTGCTGACGAGCGACGCAAGCAACGACACGCGGCGCCGCCTCCCTGGCGGGCCGGCCCGTCAACGAGTGCGGGAGCGTCTCGCGGCGTCGGTGGCGACATAGCGCTGGCCGCAGTAGCGCACGGCGGCCTCGTGTACTCCAGCGTCGTAGACCCGGTCGTCCTCGAAGTCGTACCAGCCGAGCTCGGACCGGGAACCATCTGATCCGAGACGCGACACGTACATGCGGTTCCGTCCGAACTTGTTCCACGTCATGCCGACCACCAGAGGAATCGCAGCGGGAGCCTGCTTGCCCTTGAGCGCTGCGAGGATGCGGCGCAGGCCCTTGAGGTCCGTGTCGTCCAACCCCGACTCGCCCTGGGCGACGTGGGGGAGCAGTTGACGGGCGACCTGCTCGGCGACCGGCGAATCCCCCACCGGCACTCCGTTCACGAGGTCCAGGAACCCGCCCTGCACGCCGTCCTCGTCGTGCAGGTAGTACCGAGGCTTCTTGCCCCAGTAGGTGAGGTAGACGATCGGCTCGTCGGGAGGGATGGCCGGTCCGACCTGCTCGGCCGTGCGAGGCGGGAGGGCGACGTCGAGCACACGCGCAGCCCACTCCGTCCAGGCGTCATCGAAGGCAGGTGGCGCCTGGTTGATGACATCGCAGACGTCGAACTTGCTCGTGACGTACACGCCCCCGAGCAGGGCGGGAGCGTCGAGCACGGCGTCGCCGACCAGACAGATGACCGGCCACATGGGAACGCTCGGCCCGCCGGCTTGGGCGAGCACCTGCCAGACCGCACCGGCCTGTCCGAGCACACCCTCAAGCTCGGCGGTCCGCGGGTAGCCGTTCTGACGAAGCTCGTCGCGGACGACGTCCACCGAGCCGGACCAGTTCTTGGCGTCGATCACGAGGACGCCTGCGGGACCGATCGCGATGAAGTCGATGTTGCCGACCGTCCCCGGCACCGACCGATCCTCGAGGAGGCGATACCCGCGCCGGACCAGCGGCTGCAGGACCGCCTTGAGCAGCCGCTCACCGGTGGCACCCTTCTGCTGACGTGACGCCTCCGCCTCCAGCCGATCGGCCTGCGCCCGGAGGCGCCGGGCCTTCTCTTCTGCGGCTGAGCCGCGACGCGCCGCTGACGAACCTGCGCTCATGGTTCCCTCCCGTCCCACTTGAACCACGCTCAGAGTACGGACGGGTCGGATCGGGATCCAGAGGCGCCTATCCCGGTGAAACCCCGCCATCGGCGTTGGCGGGGATCAAGCACCAGCGCGACGACCGGTAGCCTGCTGACAGAGTCGCAGGCTCCTGGCCGGCGCTCATGCCCGAGTAGCTCAGCTGGCAGAGCAGCTGTCTTGTAAACAGCAGGTCAGGAGTTCGATTCTCCTCTCGGGCTCTGTTCAGACCCGCCGAAACCTCTGGAATTGCAGGGTTCTCGGCATGTGGTCAGGTTGGTGTTCAGACCTGACCGTCACCGTGTCTCACGGAATCTCACCGACGTCTCACGAATCGGTGCGAGAACGGAGACACAGATGCAGGGCAGCAAGCGCAAGGGACGACGTCCGGGGACCTGGGAGCTGCGCGTCGACGCAGGCGAGGACCCGTTGACGCGCAAGCGTCAACAGAAGTCGGTGACCTTCCACGGCACCTCCCGCCAGGCCGACATCGCATTGGCCGAGCTGATCACCAAGTCGGCTCGCGGCCAGGTGTCGGTCGGCCAGCGCACCGTCGCGCACGCCATCGAGGCGGGGCTGCGCCAGGCCGAGCTCGAAGGGCTCGAGCCGACGACGTTGCGCAACTACCGCACCTCGGCCGAGTGCCACGTGCTGCCCGCGCTCGGCTCGCGTCGGCTGTCGCACCTGACAGCGGAGCACCTCGACCGCTTCTACGGCGCGTTGGTCGAGGCGGGCTACTCGCGCTCGACGGTGCGGGGCTGTCACGTGCTGTTGTGCCGGGTGCTCGACCAGGCGAAGCGCTGGGGCTGGGTCGCAGTCAACGTCGGCCGCGACGCCCGTCCTCCTCGGCAGCACACGTCGAACCCGAAGCCGGTGCCGATCGACGTGGCCAGGGCGATGATCGACGGGGCGGCGAAGGTGAACCCGACGCTCGCCACGCTGATCGTGCTGGCGGCCGACACCGGCGCCCGGCGAGGTGAGCTGTGCGCGCTGCGCTGGCGTCACGTCGAGGAGGTGGCGGGCACGCTGCGGATCGAGGCGGCGATCGGCGAGACGAACGTCGTCTACGAGAAGGACACCAAGACCCACCAGCACCGAACGGTCACGCTGTCGTCGTTCGCCCTCGACTGGCTGCTCGACCACCGGGACCGTCACGCCAAGGCGTGTGCGCTGTGCTGCATCGAGCTGAGCGACGACGCGTACGTGCTGGCACCCGAGCCCGGCGGGCTGAAGCCGCTGCACCCGTCGAGCGCGACGCGAGCGTTCAGCCGTCTGCGCGACCGCATGGAGCTACCGAGCTGGATCCACCTGCACGGCCTGCGCCACCTCCAGGTGACGCAGCTACTCGACGCGGGCGTGCCGCTGCGCAGCGTCTCGGGCCGAGTCGGCCACCGGAACCCGTCGACCACGACGAACATCTACGCCCACTGGATCCAGGAGTCAGATGCCAGAGCTGCGGGAGTCGTACAGCGCGTGGTGTGGAGTGCGTGACCATGGCGCCTGGTTCCGCTCGACTCTGCTCGTCCGACGGTCCACGGTTGGGCGGCTTCGCGTGAAGCCGATCTCCGGTCAGCCCCGAGTGGCAAGCTGGCCGGGGAGTTCAGACCAAGTTCCGGGACAGGAAGGGCTGCAGATTGTCAACGCCACTAGTACTCGCCGACCGCGTGCGGGCATCCATTGCGATGGGAGAGAGCCACTACCGCGAGTTCAAGACCGGCGTTGAGGGACCGCCTGGTTCGAAAGTGCAACGCAAGCCGGACAGTATTCGTCGAGATATCGCCGAAGCACTCGTCGCATTTGCGAACGCAGATGGGGGTGAGCTGTTGGTGGGCGTGGAAGACGATGGACAAGTCACGGGCCTTCCGCATTCGTCTGAGGCTATTGACAAGATCCTCCGCGCCCCCGAAGAGCTTGTCCACCCGACGACCCCGCTGGCTGGGGTTACAAGAGCCAGGGTGGAAACCGACGGCGTCACGGTGCTGTACCTCTCCATCGGCAAGTCGACTTCGTTTGTCCATCAACTAAGTGACGGTCGATGCGTGAGACGCCAGGACCTTGAGACCATTCCAGCCGTGCCAGCTGTGCTCCAACTGGAGCGCGACGAGGCCCTGTCACGGGACTACGACCGCCAGTACGTGGATGGGGCCCACTCAGCCGACCTCGACCAAGATCTTCTTGCGAAGGCAACACGAGCAGCCTCTCCAGGAGCGACTCCCGAGATGCTCCTGCAACAGTGGAACCTGGCCGACTTCGCCAATGGAACTCTGCGATTTCGCCGAGCAGCGATGCTCTTGTTTGCTAGGGATATCGACCGTTGGCATCCACGCTGCTCGGTTCGCGTCCTGAGGATTGATGGCAGTGAACTGCTCACGGGGTCCGCGTACAACGTTGTGTTCGACCAGACCGCCAATGGACCAATTGTGTCGCTCATTCCGAATGCATGGGACTTGCTTCGGCCCCACCTGTCACGGACCGCACTTTCAAATCGAGGGCGATTCGACGAGACTGTCTTGTTTCCTGAAGATGCGTGTCTTGAGGCACTTGTGAACAGCATCGCGCACAGGAGCTACAGCGCCGAAGGTCGAATGGTCGAGGTCATGCTCTTCTCAGATCGCGTCGAGTTCACCAGCCCAGGGCGTCTGCTTGACACAGTTCCGATCGACAGGCTCCGGTCGGGCGGAGGAGTGCACGAATCCCGAAACACTCACGTCGCTCGGGTTCTTCGTGAACTCGGCTTCATGAGGGAAATGGGGGAGGGCGTTCGCCGCATGTTCGCATTAATGCGAGATAGCGACCTAGTCGACCCAGAGTTCGCCCAGTCAGACGACAGCTTCACCACCATTCTGAACAACCGAAGCTGCTATGGGTCCGACGCCATTCAGTGGCTCGCCGGATACAAGAACTTCCTCCTCTCAAGGGACGAGCAACGTGTCGTGCTCCTGTGTGCAGACGGACAACCGAAGAGCCCGAATGAGATAACCGCCGCAATTGGTACTACTGATATTGACGAATATCGAGTAGTCATCACCCAGCTACAGAACAAGGGGCTTGCCTACAATTCGATGGAGAAGCGGGCGGTCCAGGCGAAGGCCCGACGCGAGCGCAGGCAGCCGAGAGACATCGCACGAGTGCTGATCAGAACGCCAGCGGATGCTACGGGCTACTACGACGACCTACTGGGCGCTTTGCGCGCAGCCGCAGGATCCTTCCCACTGACCAAGGAGTCGGTCGGCGATGTGCGTGTGCGTTTAGATCCAAGCAGCCCGTACGCAACTACCGACGGCCAGTTGCGTACTTCCCTGCGCGTGCTCCAACTGATCGACGAATCTGGCATGCCGACGCCTTCTCTTGCGTCCGACTTCCGGTCACTTGGCGTTGTCATCCCCCCGCTGCCTGCCGACTCGACTTCCCAGACGGACCCGCAACCAGAGAGTGATGCCCCTGCTAGCTCCGGGACCGCCGGTGCCGTCGAGGTCTTCGCTGAGCTTTTCGCAGCCGCCCAGGCTCTTGGCGTGGAGCTAACGCTTCAGAGTGCTGGCAACCGAATGCGCGCTCGGCTCGGAGCAGACCCATACCAGCGCCTCGTAGCCCGGGGAGGGCTTCGCGACTTTGTGGAGGGAACTGGGGTCTACTTCGTAGAGGAGGACCACGGGCGACACATTGTCCGTCGTCGCGACGACACGTGAGGGATGGGTAGTGCTCTTTGGCCATCGTTCGTCGACGGTGTCGCCGTGCGCCGCAGCCCGTTGTTGTCAGCGCTCGTTGCGCTTGCGCAACAAGCCAGTCTGTGCCACTCCCTGACCACGGCCGAAACCGCCGGATCGAGGCCGCTGTCAGCCGCCGAAGCGCTGCCCGGTCGAGATGTCGTACAGGTACCTGATGGCGAGTTGGGAGTAGCGCTCGGCGATCACCCGCACGATCACGACGCCGGCTACTGGGACCATCGCGGCGAACGCCGGGAGCTTCGTGCCCGGGACCGGTCGGGCGTCGTCCCAGCGGCCCTTGGCGTCGCACAGCGCCATCAGGAACCGGATCACGGTCTCCCGACGCTCAGGATCCGGCTCGACGGCGAGCCAGGGATCCAGGCTGTCCTCTAGAGCAGGGTCGGCTGGAAGCTCACCCGGCCGAGCGGCGGAGGCGCTCCTCGAGGTCCCCGGCTGGCTGCTCGCCGGCGGCTTCGAGACGCTCGACCTCGGCGACGAACTCGGGGTCCTTGGCAAGCGCCTCGGCGACAGCTGCGGCGGGGTCGGTCCCGTCCTTGACGGCCCGCTCGATGCGGTGCCGGGTGATCTCGCTGCGCAGTGCCTTCTCCGCCACCTGCGGTGCGTCCTCGCCGAACTCGGCGACGAACTCACGCACCACCTCGTCCGACAGATCGACCGTGCTCATGGCGTCAAGGGTACGCCTCGACCGGCCCGAGCCGACGGCGAGTTGCCGTGGTCAGGTAGCGGCACAGACTGGCAAGGTCCGCAAAGCGGACCAAGCGGAGGTCGGGGACCCTGTCGTGGCCCGGCAACGGTGCCGGCGAGCATCAAGGGACCACGGGCGGCAGATGACGCCGGCGCCATTGCGCCCGTAGCCTCGTGGAGCGCCGCTGCGACGGCGCAGTGTGGCCGCAGGGAGAGCGGCCATCCCGATGAGGAAGGGCATCGCATGGCAGAGCACGAGATGGCGCCGGCCGGGTGGTACCCGGACGCCGGCAGGGCCCAGCTGCGCTGGTGGGACGGCTCGGCCTGGACGGACCACGTTGCACCGGTCCCGCCGGCAGATCCGGTCCCGGCGGTGGAGTTCGTCGCCGAGCGCAAGCGCATCTACTCGAACGACATGCTCTACGTGACCGACGCCGCTGAGACGAAGGTCGGTCGCATCAATCTGGAGTCGGGCAAGGTCACGATGGACCTGCCCGAGCTTCGATCAGACTTCGACGAGTTCGTCGCACGCTGGCGGGCGGAGAACATCGCCGCCTCAGAATCAGAAGCGGACGAGACACCTGCCGACGATCCCGGGCTGTCGACAGCGACCGTCGAGGACCAACCGGCAACCACCGTCGACTCGGCGCTCCTTGGGGAAGCTGGGGAAGTAAGAACCGCTTGGCAGGACCTCTCCCAGAACCGGGCGGGGCAGGCCGTCCGTGAGCGTGCGGTCGAGCTGAGATCCGAGGCACCCGTCAAGACCTTCGTCGCTCGCGTGTTCGGGGTGCACACCGACGAGCGCGCCTACCGAGTCGGAGCGGATGGCGAGGAGGAGGTCGCGTGGCGCATGCGCAAGCTCGGCGACGGCTGGCACGTCCTGCACTCGGTGCCCGTCGGCGAGAAGGCCAGCGACATCGACCACGTGGTCATCGGTCCGCCCGGAGTGTTCACCCTGAACACGAAGAACCACTCGCGCAAGAAGGTCTGGGTCGCAGAGAAGGCGTTCATGGTCAGTGGCCAGAAGACCAACTACCTGCGCAACTCACGACACGAAGCCGCACGCGCCTCCAAGCTCCTGACCACCGCGTGCGGGTTCGATGTTCAGGTCGAGTCGATCATTGTGGTCATCGCTGCTGAGCTGACCATCAGGGCCCAACCAACTGACGTCCACGTCGTGGCCCGCAAACGCATCGGCAAGTGGCTCGAGCGTCGACCGGCGACCCTCGCCCCCTCGGCCGTCGAAGCGATCTACGAGATGGCTCGCCGCGACACCACGTGGCGAGCCCGCTGATCTCAACTGCAGGGTGAGCGTGGGGGTCTCTACGCTGGAGCACGTGACCCTGCAGGTGGAGCTGTCTCCAGATGTTTTTCTGACCCGCCTGCGCTCAGTGGCGTCAGCACGCCGGATCACCGTCGAGCAACTCGCCGCCGACACGCTCGCTCGAGTCGCCGGCGTCGATGTCGAGCTGGCGGACGTCGTGCGCGGCACGATCTCGGAGCACAGCGAGACCCTCGACCGGCTCGCCCGGACCTGAGCCCACTGTCTCGTTCTGCCACCCTGCCCTGGACGTCTCGACCCGCATGCCTGCCGAGGCGCCTGACGGCGAATCGTTCGTGCGGGACAGCTCACGGTGAGTGTCACTGGGCGTCGCTACCGTTCGCGACCGAGCGCGATGACGGCTGGTGCCGCTCATCGCTGAACCCTCAGGTGGAGGTTGCTCGTCGTCTACCTCTCATCGCTCCGCAGCGGCGCTGCCGTCGGAGACCTGGAGGTCGTCATGCCCAACTCGTCAACGAACGAAGCTGCACCCGAGCGGCTGTTCGATGCCACCGCGCTGTCGAGACGGCCCTTCGACGCCGAGTTTCAACGGTGTAGTTTGAGCTCCGTGAGCACACGTGGGCAGTTCTCGGTGGCCGGCCTGTTCGCAGGCATCGGCGGCATCGAGTCAGGGCTCGCCCAGCACGGCGGTTCGGCGGAACTCCTCTGCGAGTTCTGGGAGCCGGCGCACCGGGTGCTCGCAACCCAGTTCCCCGACGTGCCGCTGACCGAGGACGTGCGCGACCTGCGCTCCCTGCCGAAAGTCGACCTCGTGTCCGCTGGCTTCCCGTGTACCGACCTGTCCCAGGCCGGCCGCATGAGTGGGATCAACGGTGAGGCCTCGGGGCTCGTCGCCGAGGTGTTCAGGCTCCTCAAGCGACCCCGACCGCCGATGCTCCTGCTCGAGAACGTGCGGAACATGCTCGTCCTGGATGGTGGTGCGGCGATGCGGTACCTCACCGACGAGCTCGAGGGACTCGGCTACAAGTGGGCCTATCGGCTGGTGGATTCCCGGTTCGCTGGGGTGCCGCAGCGACGTCAACGCGTGATCTTCCTCGCTTCCAGAACGGTCGACCCACGCGCAGTGTTGTTCGCAGACGACCAGGGCGAGCCCGACGAGGGGTACTTCGCTGACCGGTGTCACGGCTTCTACTGGACCGAGGGCCTTCGCGGCGTCGGCTGGGCGCGGGACGCAGTGCCGACGCTCAAGGGTGGATCGACGATCGGGATCCCGTCACAGCCCGCGATCTGGAACCCGTCCGCAGAGGTCGGCATGCGCATCGTACTCCCCCGTGTCGAGGAGGCCGAGGTCATGCAGGGGTTCCCGGCCGGATGGACGGATCCGGCCGACGAGCTCCCCGGCCGCAAGGGTGCTCGGTGGAAGCTGACCGGCAACGCCGTGACCGTGGGCGTCGCGGCCTGGGTCGGCGCCAGGCTCAGCTCGCCGGGCGAACCCATTCTCGGTGGCCACCCAGTGAAGGCGGGCGACCGCTGGCCGACCGCAGCGTTCGGAGCGAAAGGGAAGGTCTGGGCGGTCGACGTGTCCATGTGGCCGACCCGCGAGCCCTATGCACACCTCCACGACGTCGTCGATCTCGACGAGGCGCAGCCGCTGTCGGTGAGAGCCGCCTCCGGGTTCCTCTCACGCGCGAACCGGGGCAACCTCCGCTTCGCCGATGGGTTCCTCCACGACATCGCCGAGCACATCGACTTCATGTCGTCGGAGCTCTCCGTCGCCTGATCGTGGCTCAGCCCGAGCGTCCGGCAGCGTCCTCCGAGCATGTTCGACAGCGGATGCAACGCCAGACGCGCAGGGACACGGCACCCGAGCTGGCGCTCCGTCGAGCGGTGTGGCGTCGCGGTCTGCGGTACCGGGTTGATGTCGCCCCGCTGAAGGGAACACGTCGTCGCTCCGACATGGTGTTCCGATCCGCTCGGGTGGCCGTGTACGTCGACGGCTGCTTCTGGCACCAATGCCCCGAACACGCGACCTCACCGAGGGCCAACAGCGAGTGGTCGGCCGACAAGCTCGCGGCGAACGTGCGGCGTGACCGCGACACCGACGCACGGCTCGCCGAAGCCGGCTGGCTCGTCATCCGCATCTGGGAACACGAGGACATGGCCGAAGCGGCCGCACGGATTGAGGAAGCAGTTCGAGCCCGACGGAGCTGACCGCGGCGCCCCGAGTCACCTGCCGAATGGCGGGTCCCAGGTAGCTTCGGCGACGTGGAAGGCCCGAAGATCCTCGCGCAGACGCTCACCGTCCCAGCAGCGACTCGAACGAAGAAGTCCGTCAAGTGGCAGTACCACTCGCGCGGCGCCCGTCACTCGATTGCCTCGTGCTGGGGCATCCTGTTCGACCTCCTCGACAAGTCGGCATTGCTGCGCCGGCACGTCCAGGAGGGCAAGGTCGTCTTCGGACTCGACCACGAAATGCAGGACTTCGCCGCAAGTCGAACGAAGAACCTGGACCTGGTGATCGCGAAGCCGAACGAGTCCGGATGGACGGCCAAGAGGGCGCCCCGGAAGTTCTCTGAGCTGCCGGACCTGTACGACATGGTCCTCACCGATGACCAGCTCGAGCTGATGGCAACGCTGCCGGACCCGATGGAGGGTGCGGTCGGTGCCGTCCATCTGGCAGTCGAGTCCAAGGCCTGCATGACTGCGTTCTCGAAGTCGTACCCGCGCTTCTACGACGAACTCAACTCGTCACACGCCGTGATCCACGGTGCGTCGAACCGAGCCTTGGCGGTCGGACTGGCGATCATCAACACCGCTGATGAGTTCGACTCGCCCGTCGGGGGGTGGAACCACCACAACCAACCGGCCGAGGCGCTCGGAGCCATCGCGAAAGTCGAGCAGTTGCCCCGTCGTTCGGGTGACGAGGGCGTCGGGTACGACGGCCTCGGCATCGTGCTCGTCGACCTGGTGAACGACGGGCGCCCCGTCGTATTGCCGGATCACCCGAAGGTCCCGGTCAACTACGAGTACGACCGGATGATCCTGAGGATCGCAGGCGAGTACGACGTCCGATTCCGGAACTCGTAGCGATGGCGGTGCAACGGACCGACCTGGTCCAGGACACGTACGTCGAGACCGATGAGTGGAGATCGGTGCTCGATCTCGCGGACTCGCTCACCGCCCATCTCGAAGCGCCCGACACCGCAGCGCTGCTCGAGCAGGCGAACCAGCCCGGCCAGTCCAGTGCCCTCGTGCAGGCGGTGTTCCTCCGGGAGGCGATCGAGCTCGGCTTCAAGGACGAGTCCAAGGGGCTCTTCAGCGCCTACCAGTCCGCCCTTCGGCCCGACTACTTCCTGCCACTCGGCGACACAGGGGTCATCCTCGAGGTCGAGCGCGGCAAGACGACGATCAACAACATGGACCTCCTCGACTTCTGGAAGTGCCACATCTGCGAGCACGCTGACTACCTCTTCCTTATGGTCCCGGTGGAACTGCGGCAGAACGCCACCATGAGCCCGCGGCGCGAGTACGCGACCGTCGCCCGGCGGCTGGAGACCTTCTTCCGCCCCGGCAACTACACGAACGTCCGTGGGCTCGTCCTGATCGGCTACTGACGCCGACCGGACACGAGCCGCAGGGGGTGAGTCGACGGGCGGACTTCGGGCCCTACCGTGGCTGGCGTCGGCGCCGTCCGGCGCGGCTCAGACCGCCAGAGACCGAGAGTGTCAGCCGAAATCAGTACGGTGGAGGAATGTCAGATCAGCCGCAGGCCGGCAGCAGCGACGAAGCCCCGCTCCGATTCACCCTGAGCCTCAACGTGCTCAATCACCTTGGCCTGAATCTCTACAGCTCGATTCCTGCAGTGCTCACCGAGGCCGTCGCCAACTCCTGGGACGCAGGCGCCCTCAACGTCGACATCTCTTGGACCACCAAGAAGGTTGACAGTCGCCAGAGAATCGATCAGATCACCATCTTTGATGATGGTTCCGGAATGACTCGCTCGGATGTAGCTGACAGGTACCTGACGGTTGGTTATCAGCGTCGAAAGGCCGCTGGAGGCTCAGCTGTTGAAGTACCTGCAGTCGCAGACGGAGACCCAAACATCGTCCGACCTGTCATGGGACGCAAGGGCATCGGCAAACTCTCCCTCTTCTCTATCGCAGAGACGGTCGAGGTGCACTCCGCTCGGGATGGTGAGAAGGTTGCGTTCCGAATGTCCCTGGCGGACATTCGGTCCTCGATCTCAAGCTCAGACGCCGACGCATCACATGAAGGCTCCTATGAGCCTGACGAGCTCGATGCAGAGAAGTTGATCGACTTCGAGCACGGGACCCGGATCGTGCTCACAGACCTCCGCCGGACCATGTACGCGGAAGGTGACGCACTTCGCAGAAAGCTGGCGCGCCGGTTCTCTGTCACGGGCAGTCGCTACCGATTCGAAATCGCTGTGAACGGAAAGCGGATATCACCATCGGATCGGGGGTACTACTCCAACGTTGAATACCTATGGGCACTCGGTCCAACACCCATCACTTTGTCAGGGAGAGAGGTCGACTTGGATGGGCGACGATTCACCTCGTTGGCTGCTGGCGACGGAGAAGGTGGCCGGGCCGCCTACAAGCGCGCCGCGACCTTGACCACCGGCGGCCAACTCGATGGCTGGATCGGAACCGTTGCTACTCCCTCTCAGGCGCGAGATGGCGATGAGAATCTCAACCGGATCGTCCTCATGGTCCGAGGGCGCGTCGCGCAGGAGGATCTGCTAGAGCGTTTCAACGACGGCGGCATCTACACCAAGTATGTCATGGGCGAAGTGCACGCTGACTTCCTCGACAGCGACGAGGAGGATGACATCGCTACCAGCAGTCGGCAGGCACTGCTGGAGAACGACCCACGCTTTGAGGCCGTCGTGGAGGCGGTCCGAGTCGAGCTGGCCAACATTGCCTCAAAGTGGTCTGATCTCCGCGGAGACGAGGGTGGGAAGAAGGCCGACGAGATACCCGAGATTCGCGCTTGGCGGCTCACACTCAATCTTGAGACTCGGAAGAAGGCTGACCGATTGTTCGGCAAGATCAATCAGCTTCAGCTGACGGATGAGGAACGGCGCCGGCTCTTCCGTCAGGCCGTCATCGCGTTTGAGACCTTCAGGTACAAAGAGAGCCTCGATACACTCGATTCTGCGGCAGCAGGAGACATCTCGGCGCTGCTCAGCGTGTTCTCCGACATTGATCAGGTCGAAGGTGCCCTCTACCACCAGATCGTGACGGCGCGCTTGGAAGTAATCAACACGCTTCGGGAGAAGGTCGACACCAACGAGTTGGAGAAGGTGATTCAGCAGTACCTGTGGGAGCACCTTTGGCTCCTCGATCCCGCCTGGGAGCGCGCCACAGAGACTCCGGTACTCGAGGAGAGCGTGAAGAAGGAGTTCGGGGACCTCGACGCCAAACTCAGCAAAGATGAGGCCGCCGGTCGGATGGACATCAGGTACCAGAAGGTCAGCGGTGTCCACGTGATCATCGAGCTTAAGCGGCCTGAGGTTAAGGCGACTGCCGACCAGCTCGCAGCGCAAATCGGCAAATACAGCTCAGCGCTCCGAAAGGTCCTAGCCGCGCACGGCCGGCAGAACGAACCAGTCGAGTCCATATGTATCGTGGGCAAGCCCTATCATGATAAGGATGACCCCGACGGCCTCAAGGTTGCGATGGAGACTCTGAAGGCCAAAGGGGCTCGAGCTATGACCTACGGCGAACTGCTCGACGGCGCCCAGAAGGGATACTCCGAGTTTCTCCAACACGGAGCAAGCATCGGGCGACTAAAGGCGATCATCGACGGCCTCGACTGACCCTCAGGAGACCGATGCGCGGTTCGCAAGCATCGTCACTCAAGTCGAGTACCTAGCGACGAGGTCACACGGGAGCTGCGCCGGCGCCCCTCCTAGGAGGGCCCGATACCTTGCCAATCCCGCATAATCGCGTCTCACGGTTTGTCTCACGAATCTCTGGACGACCACGGAGATCAGGGGTTGAATCATGTGAGACGTCGGCGCAGATTCCCGGACAGGCTGGGCCGCGACGGACCTCGGTGGACACTCGACCCACGACTTGTAAACAGCAGGTCAGGAGTTCGATTCTCCTCTCGGGCTCAGCTCCGCAGAACCGTCGCACTCGTCGACCGAGTTGATGTGCCGGACACGGCTGAACCGGACAGCGTCTCGAGCGCCTCTATCGCCCTCGCGCAGCCCTGCTCCCGTGCCATGCGCACCGCCATCGCCCTCGCCTGAGCTCGGAGCGACGGGTCCGCGAGCGCGTTGCGGATCGCCCCGGCGAACTTGTCGACAGACGAGCGCCGGGAGACCGACACGCCCACGCCGTGGTGCACGACCCGTGCCGCGTTGTCCGGCTGATCCCGCCCGATGGGGACGACCATGACGGGCACCCCTGCACCGAGCGCTCGCACCACCGTGCCGTGCCCGCCGTGGGTGATGACGAGGTCGACGTGCGGGAGCACGGCGCCGTGCGGGGCGGACTCGACCACGTGGACGTTCGACGGCACCCGCTCCAGCGGGCGGCCCCGCAGCCCCGGGCCCGTGGTCACCACGGCGTGCCGGTCGACCCGCCCGAGCGCGTCCACGAGCCGCTGGAGGAGCTCCTCCTGCTGCATGTACGTCGTCGACAGCGACAGCAGGACCGCCGGACGACCATCGTCCCACGGCGGTGTCCACTCCGCTCCCCTGCGCTCGTCCGCCGGCACCGGCACTCCGCCGTAGACCACCTGTGGGTCCGGGAGCACCGGCGTGAAGTCGAACGCCTCGCTGGTCAGGAGCAGCACGAGGTCCGCCCGACGGATGGCCGCCTCGAGCGACTTCACGGGAGGGAGCCCGAGCGACCGACGGGTGTCGTTGAGCGTGCCCGTCCCCATGAGGGCTTCGGTCAGTCGGTGCAGCGACTCGTCCCGCAGGCGGCCGATCGGACCGCTCATCGGGCGCAGCCCGGTCCCGATCGGCGGCACCCCGACGGCGCGCAGCATGTTGACGTTGGGTGCCACGGCAGCCGTCGGCAGTCCCGAGCGCTCCGCGCCGGCCAGCGCGCCCGTGAGGAGCGCGTCGATCACCAGGACGTCGGGACGGTGGGCGGCGATCGCATCCGCCACGTCAGCTGCGTGCAGGTCGGCGGGTCCGAAGAACAGCTCGTCGCCGACCTGTCGGATCTGGGCCAGCGGGTTGCGCACCTCCCAGTCCCGGATCAGCGCTCGCTCGGTGTCCCGTGCCCGGGCCTGCGGCGCCCGCTGCCACTGGACGAACCCGACTCCCGCAGCCCTCGCCTGGTCCTCCACCGTGTCGTCCGAGAGGACGACCACCTCGTGGCCCCGGTCGACGAGCGCCGCGGCCAGGCCGAGCTCGGGCGGGATCGTGCCGCCCCCGTCCCACGCCGCGAACAGGAACCGGCTCACGAGGCGACCGCCTCGCAGAGCGCGGTCATCGTGGCCGCCGTGGCCTTCGCGCTGTGGCCCCGGTCGCGCCGCAGCAGCTTCCACGTGTAGACGTCGGTGCCGACCACCAGGAGATCCTCCAGCTGCGTCCGTCGAGCTCCGGTCCGGCGACCGAGCTGCGGGGCGAACGCCCATCGGACCCACTCCCGATGGCCCCGACGTCCCACGTCCAGCAGCTTGGCCAGCTCCGGGAAGCGGTGCTCCTGCGCCAGCATGTGCAGCAGCTGGTCCCCCGCCTCCTCGTAGTCGTCCACGACCACACGGACGGCCGCAGCGACGTCCCCCTGTTCGATCTGCCGGCGCAGGTCGACCCGCTCGACGTCGTCGTCGCCGTAGGCGACCAGCGCCGCCAGCAGCGCGTCTTTCGTGCCGAAGTGCCGGATCACCGTGGACAGCGACACGCCCGCCTTCGTGGCGATCCTGCGCATGGAGAGGGCGTCGAACTCCTCCGTTGAGATGATCTCTCCCGCCGCCTCCAGGATCTGGTGGCGGGTCCGTTCGACCTCGGGAGAGGTCGTGTCACTGGGGGTCATGGGCACAGCGTATCCGTGATCGCCTCAGATGTGAATACGGTGTATCCGCTTGACACGGATACGGTGTATCCCTCATTGTCGGATACACCGTATCCGTCCGGCGCCGAGCCGGGCTCGTCGAAGGAGGCCACCGATGTCCCCACCCACCACCCGACCGATCCAGCGGTCGCTCCTCTACCGGACCGGCCTCGGCTCGGCCGGCCATCCCTGGCGAACGATCGCAGCGTGGCTCGCGGCTGCGATCGTCGTCCTCGTCGCCTCCGGCGTCGTCGGCGGCAGCCCGCAGGACGACTACACGATCCCGGGCGTCGACTCGCAGGTCGCCAACGACCTGCTCACCGACCGGTTCCCCGACCAGAGCGGGGCCACCGCCCGGATCGTCGTTCACCGGCCCGAAGGGATCAGCTCGGACCGGCTGGCGATCGCGTCGATGATCGGCCGCGTTGCCGCCCTCCCCCACGTGGTCGCCGTGAGCGACCCGTTCGACCCGGCCGCACCGAGCCTCGACGCCGACGGCACCACCGCGGTGATCGGTGTCGCCTACGGCGCCCCGGTCACCGACGTCGCGCCCGACGACGCCCTCGCCGGGCTCGAGGAGGCCGCGCAGGTCGCCGAACGTGAGGGCATCCAGGTCGAGTTCGGCGGCGAGGTCCCCGAGAACGCCACCCCGCCGTCGAGCAACAGCGAGATGATCGGACTGCTGGTCGCCGCCGTCGTGCTCTTCGTCGCCTTCGGCTCGCTCCTGGCGATGGGGCTCCCCATCCTCGTGGCGATCGCCTCGCTCGTCGTCGGCATGGGCGGGATCCTGCTGCTCGCCGGGGCGATGGACGTCTCCACGGTCACACCGATGATCGCCGCGATGGTCGGTCTGGGCGTCGGCATCGACTACGCGCTGTTCGTGCTCACCCGGCACCGCGACCGCCTGGTCGCCGGCGACGACGTCCGCACCGCCGCCGCCACCGCCACGGCGACGGCCGGCAAGGCGGTCGTCTTTGCGGGCGGCACCGTGGTCGTCGCGATCTGCGGCCTGTGGTTCGTCGACGTGCCCATCCTGGCCAGCATCGGCTTCGGTGCGGCGATCGTCGTCGGCGTCAGCGTCGCCGCCGCCGTCACCCTCCTGCCGGCGCTCCTGGCGCTGTCCGGGGATCGGCTCCGGACGACCCGCCACGAGAAGCGGCTCGAGCGGCGAGGGCGCACCACCGGTCGCGCCCCGCTGGCGGCCCGATGGGCGGACCACGTCGGCCGCCACCCGGTGCGCTACGCCTCGCTCGGTCTCGTCGTGCTGCTGTGCCTGGCCGCCCCGGTGCTGGGTCTGCGGCTCGGGTGGGCCGACGCCGGCAACGAACCCACCTCGACCACCCAGCGACGGGCCTACGACCTGACCGCGGAGGAGTTCGGACCCGGAGCGAACGGCCCGATCATCGTGGCGGTGGACCTCGCCGGGGGGGCCCGCGCCCCCCCCCCCCCCCCCCCCCGG
>JAEZAI010000037.1 GCA_023427825.1 Actinomycetes bacterium | reverse complement strand
TGGGCGCCATCGTCCGGGCGTGTCACCACACCCAGCGGGTGGTCTTCTCGGCACTTCTGCACGCGTGCGCTGAGCTCGTCCAGGACTCACATCATCCCCCGGGTCAGTTGCCCGGTTGGACCTTCGGCGACGGGCGAGGGGCAGCACCCCTACCGGCAGGGGTGACAGTTCGTCGCCTCCGGTGGGCTGGCTACGCTGCTCGCTGTGGGGGACGACCGGGTGGGCCCGGCCACTGGCCGCGCGGCGGTGACCTTCGAGGCGCCTCACGGGGTCGAGTCCGCCGTGCTCGATGACGGCGACGTCGCTGCGTTCGGGCGTGCGGGGTCCTGCCGGGTCCGCTTCGCCCATGCTCCGGTCGCCGACACCGGTGTCCCCCGGGTGGCGGGCCGCCTCGTGGTGGCTGCGGGCCGGGTGTTCGTCGAGGCGTCGGACCAGCCCGGACGGTCCGCACTCGAGGTCTCCGCGGATGGCCGCCCGCCGGTGCTCGTCGGTTCCGGCGACGGGTTCGCACCCTCGGAGGGCGAGTTCCGCATCACCGTGCACGGACAGCAGCGGTCCTGGCCCCTCGACGTCGTGATCGCCCCCGACATCAGCGGTCTCGTGTCGCCCGACGGTGGCGACCCGACCGTCACCCACCACCTCGAGCTCACCCGATCCCAGCGCCGGGTCCTCGACGCCTACCTCGACCCGCTGCGCCGCGGACGTCTCGAACCCGCAACCCACCGACAGGTCGCGGAGGTGCTCGGCTGCCACCAGAACTCCGCCCGGGAGGTCCTGTACTCGGTGTGGTCGTCGCTCTTCGCGGCCGGTGTCCCGATGCCCGATGTGGCCGACAAGCGTGTCGCCGTGTGCGAAGCGGTCCGTCTCCACAAGCTGCTGTGAGCACCTGGGCCCGCACCGGAGACGCAGCACCGGAGCTCCACCGGTACAGCACCGGCCCGGTCGCAGACCCCGACCGCTACGTCGTGACCGCCGTCGATCTCGCCGAGGTCCAGATCGGGGGCGAGGGGCTCTTGTACCGGGCATGGAGCCGCGACACCGGCCGGACCGTTGCGCTCAAGATGTTGACGACGGTCCCCGTCGACGACTTCGAACGCGTCAGCGACCGCTCGGCGCTGCTGGTCCGTGTGCGGCACCCGAACCTCATGGTCCAGGTCGAGACGTTCGTCGGCACAGCGCTGCACGACGAGAACCAGCCGGCCGGCGACGGCGAGTTCGACATCTTGTACTCGGTCGCCGAGTGGGTCGACGGAGCTCCCATCACCGACGTCGTCTCCGACGCAACCGCGCAGCAGCGGCTCGCATGGATCTGCCAGCTCGCGTCAGCGCTCGCTGAGTTGGCGCAGCCCCGTCCGGGCGCGGCAGCAGGGATCGTGCACCGCGACGTCAAACCGTCGAACGTCCGGATCCGTAGCGACGGCACCGCGGTCCTCGTCGACTTCGGGGTCGCTCGCGCCGCCGAACCCCGGGACATCACCGACGCTGTCGGAACCTACCGCTGGCGCGCCCCCGAGGTCCTTGCCGGTACCGCTGCTGCGAACCGCACCGCGGTCGACACGTGGGGCCTCGGTGCGGTGGCCCACTGGTGCTTCACCGGGGACCCGCCCCAGCTCGACGGCGAAGGCCCCGCTCGCGAACGGCTCGCCGCGTGCCCGGGCCTCGCCGAGCTGAACGACCCCGACGCCGTCGCCGCACAGGTCGCATCGCTGCTCGCATCACGGCCCGAAGACCGACCCACCGACCTCGTCGCCTGGTCGCACCGCCTTCGTCACCTCGCCGGCCGCCGGTCGAACTGGAGCAGGCGCCGCCGCAGCCTCCGCAACGCCGCAGTCCTCGGACTCGCCACCGCGGCAGCCGTCCTCAGCGGCCTCCAGGTCCGCCAGGTCCTGGACGGGCGTGCTGGCGCAGAGCGTACCGGCGCCGAAACGGCAGCAGCCACGTCGTCGACGGCGCCGCCGGTCACGGTGGCGTGCACCGTCGACACCGACATCCCAGTACGCCTCGACCCCCCGATCGGCCACGCGCCCGACCCGCTCGCCATCACCCTCGACGGGCCGCCACCGACGCTGTGGTGCCCCAACCTCGCGAACAACACGACAGCGATCGAGCAGTTCGAGGTGACCTTCAGGTCGATCAGCTGCGAGAGCCCGGTGGCAGCCGGCTACGGCACCGCCAGCCTCGCCTGGGATGACGGGACCAGGGCCGTCTTCGACGTCGTCGCCAGGAGCACCAGCCTCAGCAGCGGGACCCTCGAACTGCGCCCGACATCAGGCATCGAACGCACCGGCGCGTCCGTCGGCTACACGATCACCCCGCTCGGCGCCGGCAGCTGCACCGACGCCACGACGGCCGACCGCGCGTTGCTGCACCTCGACAACCTGACCCTGCCCGGCTGAGCCGACGCGGACCGGCACCCCTGCCGGTAGCGGGTCACCGAGCTCTCCGAGATGCTGCACCCAGCCCCGCTGGAGACGCTCCAGGCAACTGGGGGCACGGCGACGGGCAACGCGAGTGCGTGCCCGAACAGGAGGGGACATGTCCATGAAGTGCTTCACCGCAGCAGCTGTGCTCGCGGTGTCGGTCCTGGCGGTATCGGGATGCTCGGGCGTACCCGCATCGCCAGCCGCGACCGGATCCGTGTCGTGCGCCGGCGGGCCGCTGCAGACCGTGGCGAGCCCAGCCATCACCTTCAGAGCAGGCCCCACCACGTTGAGCACGAGCGGGCCGTCAGCCGATGCCCCCTGCGACGACGCGACCGGCTCGGGGATCACCAGCGCCCGCATCGAGTCGCTGTCGGTGGACTTCGGAGCGCTCTCGTGCGCGGGCTCCACCCAGATGGGCAACGGCGAAGCGGTCATCCGCTGGTCCGACGGTTCGACGTCGGACGCGATCGTGGCCGTCTTCCTCGACACCGCCCTCACCGGCCACTTCGTGGTGTTCCTCACCGGCGGCCGCTTCACCGGCTTCAACGCCTCCGTGGACTTCTTCGCTTCCCCGAGCGCCGGGGACTGCGCGTCGGGCATCACGGCCGAGACCATCACGATCGCATCCCTTGTGCTCCGTCACGCCGGCTGACCGTTCGCCCCACCACGCGCCCGGGTCCGAGCGGCATCGCCCCGTCGAACGGACCCGGGTGCACCCAGAAGGCATCGCCCCGGCCGGTTGGCCGGGGCGCTGCCGCGTCTCCGAGAACGGGCGGGCTCGCTCACCCGCCACCTTGCCGGGAGGCTCACGCTCCGTGTGCTGGCCACGGGCGCGCAGCCGGCGATGACATGCGGGCCGGGACCGGAGGTGGGAAATCCACCACCGTGGAGTGCGCGAGGAGGGACTTGAACCCTCACGTCCTTGCGGACACAGGAACCTGAATCCTGCGCGTCTGCCAATTCCGCCACTCGCGCGAGTGAGCGACGCACTGTAGCGCGCCGCCGGGGCGGCCTCCCAAGGCGATGGCCGGCGGCATGAGCCCCGAGAGGAAGCAGCCGGCCGCGCTCGTGGAGCGCCCTCGTCAGCCGCCGGTGACGACCTCGTTGACGACCTCGTAGGCCTACACGTTCGGACCGCCCTCGTCGCCCCCGCTCGGGCCGTGGCCGTGGGCCGCCTTGAACGAGTCCGAGTTGAGCCAGCCGACGAACGACTCCTTGGTGTCGAACACCATCTGGGCCACGTAGGGGTCCTCGTCCCGGACCGGGCGCAGGAGGGTGGAGCGGATCAGGCCGGGCACGGCACTCAGCGTGCCGTCCATGGAGCCCGCGAAGTGCTGCTCGAACATCTCGGCCCGCTCGCGGTCGACATCGATCCGGTTCATGACGACGTACATCGCTGCTGACTCCTCTGCCGGACGCTCCGGCGGTCGTTTCGATCTCCCCCGACCGTACCGGCGCTACCGTCGACCGATGGACGCGCCCTCCCCGGACCGCTCGCCGACCACCCTCGCCGTCCTGGTCGGACGCCCGGCGGAGCACGTCGCCCCGAACGGCCGCCTGGTGCGGACCGCGTTCCGCAAGCACCTGGTCGAGGGGCCCGTCGCCGTCGGGACGACCAACCTCGAGGGCGACGAGCAGGCCGACCTGCGGGTCCACGGGGGCCCCGACAAGGCGGTGCTCGCGTACTCGGCGGACCACGCCGCGGCGTGGCGGGCGGTCGACCCGGCCCTGGCCGCGCCCGGCGCGTTCGGCGAGAACCTGCACGTGGACGTGTTGACCGAGCGCGACGTCTGCATCGGCGACCAGTGGTCCGCCGGCTCGGTCCTGTTCGAGGTGTCCCAGCCCCGTCAGCCGTGCTGGAAGGTGGACGACCGTTGGGGTCGTGACGACCTGGTCGCCCGGATCGAGGCGTCGGGCCGGACCGGGTGGTACCTGCGCGTGCTGCAGG
>JAEZAI010000546.1 GCA_023427825.1 Actinomycetes bacterium | reverse complement strand
GGCTGTGGGGCGTCAACGCCGGGTCGCTCCTGCTGCCGTGGGGCACGCTGGCCACGATCCTGTGGTGGCGGGTGCTGCGCTCCGAGGGCGTGCCGATCGACCTCCGGCGCTACGCGACGACCGTCGTGCCGGTCGCGCTCGTGGCCTTCGTGGCCGGCACGGCGGCGCTCCTGCTCACGACGGCGGTCTCGTAGCGGCAGCCATCGGGCTCAGGGCCCCGACGGCACCGGCCACGTCGCCACGGTGTCGTAGCGAGCCCCGTCGGGGTCGAGCCGGCTGCGGACCAGCGTCAGCTCGTCCACGTCGAACGTCCCGTCGACCATCGCTCCGAGCGCCGGCGGCATGCGCGCGTCGCGCTTGATCCGGGCGATCGTCAGGTGGCCGTGGAACGAGCGGCGCGGGGGCGGCTCGCCGATGTTGCGGGTGGCCGCGGTGACGGTGGCGGCCAGCTCCTCCAGACCGACGACGGGTACCACCAGGACCCGCTCGCCCAGCACATCGACCGCGGGTCCGAGCCGTGCCACCGCCGCAGGCAGCTCCACGTCGTCCAGCGCGTCCTCGATGTCCTCGATGACGGCGTCGCCGAAGAACCGCAGGGTCACGTGCCAACTGTCGGGCGGCACGAACCGGATGCCCCGCCGGTCCTTGCGCCGCAGCGTCATGAGCTCCTCGACCACTTCGACGGGCGGCCACACGGCGAGGAACAACCGGGCCGTTCTCATGGCGCCAGTCAACCGCCTCCGCGCCCGCTCCGGGAGCGCAGCCCCCGTGCACGGCCGACATCCACCCTTGACCTCAAGCGAACTTGAACTCTTACGGTCGTGCCATGACCACGACGACGAGCACCACCACCCCCCTCCTGACCCTCGACCGGCTGCTCGACCACGAGCTGGACTGGTCGCCGGTCGCACGCGGCGGCTTCATCTCGCACCTCGCCATGGGCCTGATCGCCGCGGCTCGGCTGGGCGCCACCGACGACGAGCTGGAGGAGATGTTCCGGCTCACCACCTCGGGCGACTTCCTCATCGCTCGGGATCGGCCGGCCGAGCTCGAGCCGCTCTCGGCCGAGGTCCGGCGCCGAGGCGCCGAAGCGGTCGTCAGGGAACGGCTCCCGCGGCTGATCGGTCACCCCGGCGCGCAGTTCTTCCATGCCGTCATCCGGCTCGACCTGGCCCTCGACGCGGACCACCCCGGGCAGGTCGCCAACGCGCTGCTCAACTGGGAGACGGACGCCGCCCCTCCGGCCCCCGGACCCGACGGACACGGTGACGCACCGTACGCGGAGGTCATGGCCCGGGTGGCGGACGGCGACGCCGACGCGCTGCGCGACCTCCGGGCCGACGAGGACCTGCTCGACCAGCTGGCGGCGTGGGTCGCCTCGGTGCACGACGACCCTCGTGACTTCGGCACGCTGCACTTCGTCACCGGCACTCGAGCGGTCCGGGCCGTGGCGCCGTACCTGGACGCAGATGATCGTCGCGAGCTCGGGCTCCGCACCGCCCAGGCGCTCGTCCGCCTCACCGGCCGCTTCGGTTCCACCGTCCCTCCCGGCGACGACGAGCTCGACCGGCGGCGGAGCACCGACGTGCCCGCATGGGACGAGCTCGCTCGCCGGGCGATCGCCTCGGGCGACCCGCACACGATCAAGCTGACGTACGCGGCGCGCCTGGAGGAGGCGGCGACCGAAGACCCGCTGCTGCACTGGGTGGCGGCGCGTCAGAACTCGACCGTCTGACCGACCGCTCGGCGGGACCGCCCGCCGCCGGCGCCGATCACATCCGAACGACGAGACGGCCGGTGGTCTCGCGGCGCTCCATCGCGGCGAGTCCGCTTGGGACGTCGTCGAAGGCGAGCTGCCTGGTCACCACCGTACGGATGACGCCGGTGCGCAGCAGGTGCAGCAGGTGGGCGTGCGCGGCCTGGCCCTCGGCGCGCGACGGCCAGTTGAACCCGAGCAGCCGGCGCGTCCCCATGGGGTCGTTCACGTACACCAGGCACACGCCGCACAGGTCGAAGTTGCCGTAGGCGATCGGCCGCGGCGTCAGGTAGGCGTCGTCCTCGAGCTGGATGTCCTCGCTGAAGCCGACCACCAGGTGCCGGCCACCGAACCCCATGCAGCGGAAGGTCGCCACGGTGGTCGCCCCGCCGACCGTGTCGAACGCCACGTCCACGCCGCGCCCGTTGGTGATGTCCTCGACCGCTTCGAACAGGTCGGTGCTGCGGTGGTCGATCACGTGGTCCGCGCCGAGCTCCCTGCAGAACGCCGTCTTCTCCGGACCGCCGGCGACCGCGATCACGGTGGCGCCCAGGGCCTTGCCGATCTGCACCGCCCCGGAACCGGTGCCGCCCGCGGCCGCGTGGACGAGCAGCGTCTCACCCGCCCGGAGCCGGCCGCGCTCGTGCAGCGCGAACCAGCCCAGGTGGAACGGGTAGTGCATGGCGGCGCCGTCCACGCTCGACATCCACGACGGGATGACCAGCGCGGTCGCCGCATCGATCACGGCGTGCGCCGCGTACCCGCCGTGAGCCAGGACCGGGATGCCCACCACGCGCAGCCCGAGCAGGTGCTCGGCACCGGGACCTGCGCACTCCACCACGCCCACCGACTCCATGCCGGGCACGAACGGTGCCTCGAGCGGGAGCGTCAGGTAGCGACCGCGGATCACGTCGATGTCGTTGAAGTTCAGGCAGAACGCCTCGACGGCGACCCGAGCCTCGTTGGGACCGGGCGCGGGCACCTCGACCAGGTCGCGCTCGAGCACCCTGACGGGGTCGCCCAGCTCCCGGGCGACCCAGGCCTCGGCCGTCACCGAACCGTCGCCGGTCGTCGTCGGATCGCCCATCTGCGCTCCCCCCGTGCTCGCCCGCCCCCCGGCGGCGGCCACCGTCCCGGTCGCCGCGGCAGAACGTAGGCGGTCAGCCCTCGGGGATGCCGCGGGAGCGCGCGACATCGCCCAGCCAACGCGCCGACGGCTTGGGCGTGCGGTCGAACGTCTGCGGATCCCAGCCGACGAGTCCGAACGTGGGCCCGAACGTGCCCCACTCGTAGCTGTCCAGCAGGCTCCAGTGGAGGTACCCGAGGACGTCCACGCCCGCAGCGCCCCGCGCCGGCGCTGCGAGGTCCAGCAGGCCGTGCAGCGCGGCCTGCGTGTAGGAGATCCTCCGCTCGTCGTCGTCCGTGGCGATCCCGTTCTCCGTGACCAGCACCGGGACGTCGCCGACCACCGACGCGGCGTGGGCCACCGCCTCGCCCAGCGCCGCCGGGTAGTACTCCCACCCCATGAGCGTGCGCTCGTCCTCGGGGTCGTTGCGGACCACACCGTCCGGACCGAACACGTTGCGCGTGTAGGACTGCACTCCCACGAACCCGTCGTCGCGCGCCGGACGCAGGAAGGACTCCTCGTGGGCCTCCCGGTACGCGGCTGCGGCCTCCTCACCGCCAGGCACCGCCTGCACGGCGTGCTCCGCCACCGACCAACCGACGAGCGCGTCAGGCAGGGCCGGCACGAGCACGTCCGTGGCGGCGCGGTGCGCGTCCACCAGCGCGTCCCGGGTGGCGGCGTCGGGCGTGGGCAGCGGTCCGGCGAACGCCTCGTCGAGCGCCTCGGCCGGACCGGACGCGCCGGACATGAGCCGCCGCACCGTGGCCATCACCGCCACCATGTTCGGCTCGTTGATCGTGAGCACCCAGCGGACGTCCGCGTCCGCCAGGAGCGGCAACACGTTCCGCACGTGGCTCGAGAAGCGATCGCCCGCGCCGTCCGCCGTCCAGCCGCCCGCCCGGGCGAACCAGGCCGGCAGCGTGAAGTGGTGCAGCGTGACGACGGGTTCGATCCCGAGCTCGCGGCATGCCGTCAACATCCGGCCGTAGTGCGCGAGCTGCGCCCTGGACACCTCGCCGTCCGCCGGCTCGATCCGGGCCCACTCGATCCCGAAGCGGTACGCGTCGAGCCCGAGGTCCGCCACGATCTCCAGGTCGTCGCGCCAGCGGTGGTAGCTGTCGGCCGCATCACCGCTCGGCTGCTCCAACGGCGAGCCGGGCCGGTGCTCGAGCCGCCACCAGTCGCTCGCGAGGTTCCCGCCCTCGACCTGGTGGGGGCTGGTCGAGGCTCCGATCAGGAAGCCGTCGGGAAGGGGTCGCCGGGCGTCGGCGTGGCGACCGGATGGCTGCGTGTCGTCGTCCACCCCGGCATCGGAGCACACACGGTCAGCTCGCGCCGAGCGACCGCACGACGCCGATCGTGTCCGCCTCGTCCGCGGACTTGTCGTCGCGGTAGCGGACCACCCGCGCGAAGCGGAGCGCCACGCCGCCCTCGTAGCGGGTGGAGCGCTGGATGCCGTCGACCGCGATCTCCACCACCTGCACCGGGCGGACGGCCAACACGCCCGGGCCGAGGTCGGGGTCGTCCGACGCCGCACGAGCCTGGTCGTCGGAAACCTCCAGCCCGCGGAAGTGCTCGGTCTGCCAGCGCAGCAGCTCGTCGGTCATGCCCTTGAACGTCTTGCCGACCATCACGTACGGCCGGGCGTCGGTCTCCGTTGTCGCATCGTCGCGCCGGGCGCCCAGGTGGAGGTTGGACAGCAGCCCGGCACGCCGGCCGTGACCCCACTCCACCGCCAGGACGACCAGGTCGAGCGTGTGGACCGGCTTCACCTTGCGCCACGCCTTGCCCCGCCGGCCCGCCTCGTACGGCGACAGGGACGACTTCACCACCACGCCCTCGTGGCCGGCGGCGAGCGCCTGGGCGAGCGCGGCGTCGCCGGCTGCCCCGTCACTCGTCGCCACGGCCGGTACCGCCCACTCGGCTGCCACGCGTTCGAGCTCCAGCCGCCGGACGGCCAGCGGCTCGTCGACCAGATCGCGCCCATCGAGGTGGAGGAGGTCGAACCAGAAGGGACGGAGGCCTCCGATCACCGGACCGCCGCCCTCGACCGACACGGCCCGGCCGCTCGCCGTGTCCTGGAACGCGGCGGGCCGCCCGCCGGGTCCGAGCACGAGCGCCTCGCCGTCGAGCACCACCTGGTGCGCGGCCAGCCCGGCGACCGCCTCGACCACCGCCGGCACCTGCGCCGTGATGTCGTTGAGGTTCCGGCTCCAGACCCGGACGGCGTCGCCCCGCTTGTGGGCCTGCACGCGGATCCCGTCCAGCTTCCACTCGACCGACGCGTCGCCCAGCTCCTCGACGGCGGCGGCCACGGAGGTGGCGGTCGAGGCCAGCATCGGCTGGAGCGGGCGGCCCACCTCCAGGCGGATCGCGGTCAGGGCGTCCCGCCCGCCGGACAGCGCGGCCACGGCGACGTCGTCCAACCGGCCGCCGAGCATGCACGCCCGCCGCACCGCGGTCGCCGGCACCGCGGCCGCGACCGCCACCGCGTCCACCATCACGCCCGCCAGCGCGCCCTGTCGCAGCTCCCCGCCGATGAGACCGAACAGCAGGTCGCGCTCGGTGGCGGTGGCCCGCGTGACCAGATCGCCGACCAGCCGGCGACGTTCCAGGTTGGACCCGGGTCCCTGGAGGACCGCCAGCTCGGAGAAGGCCCGATCCACGTCGAGCACCTCGAGGGTCGGCTCGGACGCGGGCTCGGGCACTGCCTCCGCGGCCGCGACGAGCGTTCGCCACCCCACCCCTACCCGACCCTGCCGCAGCTGTCCGGTGAGGAACCCGACGACGGCCGGCAGCTCCTCGGAGCCGGCGCGGCGGAGCAGCTCGGCGAGAGCATCCCGCTTGCCGTTGCGGGCGCCCACGGCCGCCACCGTCGCGGAGGTGGCTGCGACCTCTGCGAAGCGCATCCCCGCATCACACCACACGCTGGACCGACCTGCGGCCGCACGTCCCGCCGCCGAGCCACGAGGGGACGGCCGGTTCCACGCCGTCACACCGGGGCAGACTCGGGACGTGGACGCCACGGATCCGGACCCAGCGACCGACGTCGATGTCGACATCGAGCCGAGCCGCGAGGCCCGCGTCGGCTCGGCCACCGTCCGGCGAGCCCGGCCCCGACGCCAGCGACGGACCGTCGGCGCCTGGTGCTTCGCCGACCACATCGGGCCCGACACCGTCGCCGAGCCCGGCACGACCGGGCCGGGCGGCATCGGTCCCCACCCGCACATCGGCCTGCAGACGGTGACGTGGCTGCTGTCCGGCGAGCTCCTGCACCGCGACAGCCTGGGATCAGAGCAGTCGATCCGGCCCGGGCAGCTCAACCTCATGACCGCCGGCCACGGCATCGCCCATGCGGAGGAGTCCCGCACGCCGGCGGGTGGCATGGTGCACGGCATCCAGCTGTGGGTGGCGCAGCCCGCAGGCACGCGCGACGGCGCGTCGGCGTTCGAGCACCACGGCGAGCTGCCGCAGGCGGACCTCGAGCACGGACGGGCCACCGTCCTCGTCGGCGAGCTGCTCGGGACCCGCTCGGCGGCCCGCGCCGACACCGACCACGTGGGCGCCGAGCT
>JAEZAI010000544.1 GCA_023427825.1 Actinomycetes bacterium | reverse complement strand
GGGTCGCGCAGTAGCGTCCGGCCGACGGGACGGACCGGGGGGTCAGGTCGGATGAGGACGCGGGCAGCGGTCATCTTCGGGGTGGGGCGCGACTGGGAGGTCGTGGACGTCGAGCTCGACGACCCGGGTCCCGGCGAGGTGCTGGTCCGCACCCGCGCCGCCGGGCTGTGCCACTCCGACGAGCACATCCTCCGGGGCGACATGACCCCGCCCGAGGAGCTGTTCGACGAGCCGGGCATGGAGTCGCCGTTCCCGATGATCGGCGGTCACGAGGGCTCGGGCGAGGTGGTCGCGGTGGGCGACGGCGTGCACCGGGTGTCCGTCGGCGACCACGTGGCGGCGTCGTTCTTCCCCACCTGCGGCGAGTGCCACTACTGCGTGACCGGTCGCCAGAACCTGTGCGACATGGGCGCCGGCGCGTTCCTGCCCGGCATGATCAGCGACGGTCGCCGGGCCCACCGGCTGCTCGACGGCACGCCGTGCGACCCGGTGCTCAAGCTGGGCACGTTCGCCGAGCACATGCTCGTGTCCCAGGACTCGGTGGTTCGCGTGGAGCCGGACATCCCGTTCGTGCCCGCCGCCCTCGTGAGCTGCGCGGTCGCCACCGGCTGGGGGTCCGCCGTGCGGCGGGCCGAGGTGCGACCCGGCGACACGGTCGTGGTCGTGGGCACCGGCGGCGTGGGCATGAACGCGGTGCAGGGCGCGGCGATGGCCGGCGCCCGGCACGTGGTGGCGGTCGACCTGGTCGAGTGGAAGCGCGAGCAGGCCCACACGTTCGGCGCCACGCACACCGCGGCGTCCATGGACGAGGCGGCGCCGCTCGTGCAGCAGCTCACCCGTGGTCGCGGCGCGGAGTCCGTGATCCTCGTCCCGGGGCTGATGACCGGCGACCTGGTCGCGCCCGCGCTGGCGATGACGGCCAAGGGCGGCACGGTCGTGGTCACCGCGATCGCCAACGTGATGGCCGACCAGGTCTCGATGGGCCTGTTCGACCTGGCGATGTCGCAGAAGGAGGTGAAGGGCACGGTGTTCGGCGCCTGCAACCCGCGCACCGACATCCCCGACCTCCTCGGGCTGTACACCGACGGCCGCCTGCGCCTGGACGAGCTCGTGACCCGCACCTACTCGCTCGACGACATCAACCAGGGCTACGAGGACATGCGCCGGGGCCACACCCTCCGGGGCGTGCTCGTCCTCGACTGACGGGCCCTGCCCCGGTCCCGTGCGCCTGCGCCGATCAGGTCTGGAGCGGGAGCACCACGTCGGCCAGCTCCGCCAGGTGCTCCGCCGGGTCGACCGGATCGCCGAGCGGCACGACGACGAACTTGGAGAAGCCGACGTCGACGAACGCACGGATGCGGTCGCGGAGCTGCGCGGCGCCCGACGCGACGAGGTCCCGGGGATCGACGTCCTCCCGACGCGACGGCAGCAGCGCGAGCACCTCGTCGGGGATCGGCTCCAACGAGTAGGGGAGCAGCACGCCGAAGTGCTCGGGGTCGATCCTCCGGTCGTGCTCTGCCGCAGTGCGCTCCACGACCGCTCGCCCCGCCGCGGCGTCCGCCGGGGTCACGAAGCTCGGCAGCCATCCGTCGCCCAGTCGGCCGACCCGTCGCAGCTCCGCCGGCGCGATCCCGCCCAGCCACACGTCGGGAGGGTCCTGGCGCGGGAACGGCCGCACCTTCGCGCCCTTCAGGTGGAACCGCGGACCCTCGTGATCGACCCGCTCCTCGGTCCACAGCCGGCGGATGAGCGGCAGCGCCTCGTCGAACAGCGCGGCGCGCTCGCCGCGCTCCACGCCGAACGCCTGCTGCTCCGCGGGGTTCACCGCGCCCAGCCCGAAGGCGGGCAGCAGACGGCCGCCCGACAGCTGGTCGAGCGTCGCCAGCTCCTTGGCCACCAACATCGGGTTGCGGCCCGGCAGCACCATGACCGACATGCCGAACTTGAGCCGGGTGGTCCGCCCGGCCGCCGCGGCCAGCGCCACCACCGGATCGGGGCACGGGCCGGTGACGCGCTCGGAGAGCCAGAGGCTGTCGAAGCGGAGGTCCTCGAGCATGGTGACGAGGTCCAGGAACCGCTCGTCGACGAAGTCCGTCCGGGTCCCGAGCCCGAAGCCGACGCGCACCTTCATGGGCCCAGGATGGCAGCGCTCAGCCGGTGGCGTCCGCCGCTGCGAGCGCGGCCTCGACCGCGTCGAGCATGCGGGTGCTGCAGCCCGACATGTCGGCCGGTGGGATCACCTCGTCGACGATCCTGCGGGCGAGCGCCCGGAACGCCTCGGCCGCCGGTCCCTCGCCGAGCGCGATCGGCCGACCGTGGTCGCCACCGTTGGCCACGGCCTCCTCGATGGGGATGCGCGCCAGCAGCGGCAGCCCGGCCTCCTCGGCCAGCCGGTCGCCGCCGCCGGAGCCGAACAGGCGGTGCTCGCGACCGGTGTCGTCGACGTAGCTCGACATGTTCTCCACCACGCCGGCCACGTGGAGGAAGTTCTTGCGGCCCATGTCCACCACCCGCACCGCCACCTTCTGCGCGGTGAGCGAGGGTGTGGTGACCACGAGCATCTCGGCGCGGGGGAGGAGCTTGGCCAGGCCCATCTGCACGTCGCCGGTGCCGGGCGGCATGTCGATGAGCAGGTAGTCGACGCCCTGCCAGTCGACGTCCTCCAGGAAGTGCTGGACCGCCCGGTTGAGCACGAGGCCCCGCCACATGAGCGCGCTGCCCTCGTCGTCCACCAGGAAGCCCATGGACACGACCTTCAGGCGGCCGCTCCCGATCGGGATCTCGTTGGGGATGATGCGCGGCCGGCGCTCGTCGGTCGGCGCTGCGGCGGCGTCGGCCTGCTCGGCCTGCAGACGGCCCTCGAGCCCCACCATGCGCGGCACCGAGAAGCCCCAGATGTCGGCGTCGATGACGCCGACCGTGAAGCCCATGTGCGCGATCGCCGCCGCCAGGTTCACGGTGACCGACGACTTGCCGACGCCGCCCTTGCCCGAGGCGACCATGATCACCTTGGTGGTCGAGGGCACGGCGGTGCGCTCGGGGCGTTCGGCGATGTTGCGCCGGGCCCGCTCCATGGCGGCCGCCTTCTCGGCCTGGTTCAGCTCCGTCCAGTCCAGGCGCACACGGGTGACGCCCGGCAGCGACCCGACCCGCGCCCGGACGTCGCGCTGGATCTCCGCCCGCAGCGGGCAGCCGGAGGTGGTCAGCGCGACCGTGACGTGCACGGTCCCGTCGTCGTCGACCCGGGCGCCCTTGGCCATGCCGAGCTCGACGATGTCGGAGCCGAGCTCGGGGTCGATCACGCCGCGCAGGAGCCCCATCACCTCGTCGACCGAGGGCGGCGCGGGCACGCTCCGGGGTGCGGGAGTCGGGGCTGGATCGGTCACGCAGCGATTTTACCGGTCGCCGCCGTGTTATTTCAGCCGCGCGGGTAGCCTTTCTCCCGTGGGTCCGTCCGAGCACCGCCTCGACCTGCTGAAGACGCTGGGTGACAACACCCGCTACGCGATCTACCTGGAGCTGGCCCGCTCGCCGCGCCCGCTCGCGACCGCCGAGATCGCGGAGTCCCTCGGCCTGCACCCCAACACCGTGCGTCCCCACCTGGAGCGCATGCGTGACGTCGGACTGCTCGAGGCCCGGCCCGACACCCGCGGTGCCGTGGGGCGACCGCAGAACCTGTACAGCCTGGCCGCGGACGCCCCGGCGCTCGGGCTCGAGCCGCCGGTGTTCCCGATGATGGCCCGCATGCTCCTCGACCTCGCTGCCGACGCCGGGCTCTCGGGCGAGCCCGTGGTCGCCGCCGGGCGCGAGCAGGGGCGCACGCTGGCCCACCGGGACTCGCTCGGCGGCGGCACCCGCCCGTGCGTGGCCGCCGCGGTGGCCATGCTCGGCGAGCTCGGGTTCGACCCCGCCGAGGTGACCGAGGACGACACCACCACGGTGGCGTTCGGGCACTGCCCGTTCGCGGACCTCGCCGCGTCCAACCCCGAGCTCGTGTGCGCGCTCCACCGCGGGCTGCTCGAGGGCTTCGTCGACGAGGTCGGGGGCGGCCACGTCGAGGACTTCCACGACCTGTCGCACCGCGAGCCCTGTCGCGCCACGCTCGTCGCCGACGCCTGACGCCGTTTCTTCTCCCGCCCCCCTCCCCGCCGCGGGGG
>JAEZAI010000531.1 GCA_023427825.1 Actinomycetes bacterium | reverse complement strand
GTGCCTCACGATCGTCGTCGCCGCGAGCGACCTGCCGTGGTGGGGCGTGCTGCTCGGCGGGCTCGGGCTCAGCGTCGTCGTGGTCGGCACCGGCTTCACCTACCTGCAGCAGCCCCTGCCGCAGGTGGCCCAGGCGCTGGTCCGCGAGGGGTGGGTGGACTCGGTGGGCCTCGGGCGGATGGTCCTGAGCTATCCCGAGCTGCCCGCCGACGTGCTCGCCGGTCGCAGCCTGCAGAGCCGCAAGGTGTGCCGGACGTTCTCGGACTGCACCACGGCCCCGCGCAACGGGTTGGTGTCGGGGTGCTATCCGCTCGATCCCTTCTACAAGGACCGACCCGAGCGGGTGGAGCTGGCGGCGGTGAAGCGCCGCATGCGGACGGGGTGACCGGCGCGGGCTACTTGTAGCCCACCATGATCCGCTCCACCCATGACGCGGGGGCGGCGTTCATGAGCGTGCCGAGGTCCCAGTAGTCCCACCAGCGCGTGATTTTCCCGTCCTCGTCGAACTCGTGGACGGACACGAACGGGAGCACGACCTCGTCGCCCGTGTCCCACGTCCAGTGCTCACGGTGCTCGGTCACCACCGTGCTCCCCTGCGCCGTCACCTTCCAACCCGGCACGTGCTCGTAGCCCACGAGCGGCTCGAGGCCGAGCCGCAGGCGCGCCGCCACCTCGGCCGGGCCGAACGCACCGTCCTCGGGCGCGGGGACGTCCCGGTAGTTGCCATCGGGCGTGAACCACGCGCCGACGGCGTCGAAGTCGCGGCGGAAGAGGTCCTGCCAGAACTGCTCGACGAGCTCGGCGTTGCGGGCGGCGTGATCGGTCATGGCGCGGCACGGTAGCGCCGGTCGGTCCGCGAGCACCCGGCCCCCGCCGTCCACCTGCAATGATCCGGACGTGACCGACGAGGAGCCGGAGAAGGGGCGCGTCCGTCGGACGAGGGACCGGATCGACGACACGCGCGAGCGCGTCGGCGACGTGGTGGACCGGGTGGTGGCCGCCCGTCCCGACGCCCCGATCGTGGACGCGGGCTTCGAGGTGTACGAGCGTGACTCCCGCATCGCCGGCGGCATGCTGGCGGGCGCGATCGCCTTCCGGCTCTTCCTGCTCCTGGTGCCGTTGCTGCTGATCCTGGTCGCCGGGCTGGGCTTCCTGCACTCGAGCGAGTCCGACCGGCGGGCGTCGACGGAGCTCGGGTTCTCGCAGGCGCTGGTCAACACGATGTCGACCGTGGGCGCGAACGCCGCCGACGGCCGGTGGATCACCTTGTGGATCGGACTGGTGGCGGCCGTGCTGGCGATCCGGACCCTCATCAAGTCGCTCCGCGTCGTGCACAACCTGGCGTGGGGGATGCAGCGCAAGGTCTCGGCCAACCAGCCCCTCGTGGTCCTCGCCGGCGTCGGGGTGGTCGTCCTGGTCCTGAGCTACACGGTGGCCGGCCAGTGGATCCGGGCGCGGACGCCGGGCGGTGGCGTGCTGGCCTCGGCGGTCATCGGCGCCGGGGGAGTGGCGGTGTGGCTGCTGGTGGAGATCCTGCTGCCCCGACCGGACGACGTGCCGTGGACCGCGCTCGTCCCGGGAGCGGTCCTCGTGGGGGTGGCCACGCAGGCGCTGCACGCAGCCACCGTCTTCTACTTCGCGGGGCGCGTCGCCCGGATGTCGGAGACGTACGGCCCGCTCGGGGTCGCGATCGTGACCCTGTTGTGGCTGTACCTGCTCGGTCGGATGATCGTGGCCTCGGCGGTGCTCAACGCTGCGCTCTGGGACCGGCGTGCACGGGGTGTGCCGACCTGGTCGCCCATCGACATGTCGCTGTTCCGCAGCGGTCGGTGACCCCTTCCGCCGGTTGACGGAGCGGTTCATACAATTTCGTACCGCCCGTCAGAAAAATGTTGAACCGGTCCTTGCTTTCGAGGGGCGTTCGCGACGAGAGTGACAGCTGTCTCGTTCGGGGGAGCGGGAGGTCGGGACCCATCTCGGGACCCGACCCGGCTGTTACGGGGAGTTGTGGGTGATGAAGAGGTTCCGCGTCTACTTCGTCGCGCTCATGGGAGCGTTGGCGCTGGCAGCAGGGGCATGTACGCCACCGACCACGGGAGGCGGGGGCAACCTCTCGCCCACCGCGGTGGCGAACGCGAACCCCACCTCCGGGCAGGCACCGCTGCTCGTGCAGTTCTCGTCCGCGGGCTCGGGTGACACCGACGGCTTCGTCGACGACATCACCTGGGACTTCGGCGACGGCGGCACGTCCACGGCGCCCAACCCGGTCCACACGTACGTGACCGGCGGGGCGTTCAACGTCACGCTGACCGTGACCGACAACGGCGGCGCCACGGCCACGGCCACGTTGCTCATCAACGTGGAGCCGCCGGACAACTACCCGCCGACGGCGATCATCGGGGCGAACGCGACCACCGGCAAGGCGCCGCTGTCGGTCACGTTCGACTCGAGCGGCTCCACCGACGTGGACGGCTCGATCGTCAGCCGCGAGTGGGACTTCGGCGACACCTCGCCGACGTCGTCCGACGTGGCTCCGACCCACTCGTACACGACCCCCGGTCTCTACACGGCGTCCCTCACCGTGACCGACGACGCGGGTGAGTCCAACACCGACACGCTCGTGATCACCGTCGCCGCCAACCAGCCCCCCACGGCGGTGGCAGCCGGCACCGGCACGACCGGCAAGGTCCCGGTCACCGTGGCCTTCAGCTCCGAGGGCACCGACGACGCAGACGGCTCGGTGGTCTCGCTCGACTGGGACTTCGGCGACGGCTCTGCCCACTCGTCCGCCGCCTCGCCGATCCACACGTACACCACGCCGGGCACCTACACGGCGACGCTGACCGCGACCGACGACAACGGCGACACCGACACGGCGACCGTCGAGGTCACGGTCAACGCCAACCAGGCCCCGACCGCGGTGGCCAACGCCACGCCCGACAGCGGCAAGGCGCCGCTCGGCGTGCTCTTCTCGTCCGCCGGCTCGGTGGACAACGACGGCTCGATCGTCGCCTACGACTGGGACTTCGGCGACGGCACGCCGAACGACAGCTCGGCCAACCCGGCGCACCTCTACGCGGCGCAGGGCAACTACACGGCCACGCTGACCGTCACCGACGACGACGGCGTCTCCAGCTCGGCGGACGTGACCATCACGGTGGCCGCGCCGAACGTGGCGCCGACCGTGGTCGCCGCCGCCGATCCCGCCTTCGGCAAGGCACCGCTCGAGGTGGACTTCTCCTCGGCCGGCACCACCGACCCCGACGGCACGATCGTCTCCAACTCGTGGACCTTCGGCG
>JAEZAI010000527.1 GCA_023427825.1 Actinomycetes bacterium | reverse complement strand
GGCAGGACGTGTCGGGGGTTCAGTCGCATGCCCTCCGATCGGCGGCCCGGCGCCCGGCGTGAGCATCCGTCTGGGTCAAATGGCCCATACCCCGGACACCGCCACGGAGCGTGGTCCGGGACGGCCGGATCCGCTGAGCGGCTGCACCCTGCGTGGTGGTCGACCGACGATGCGGCTCCGGAGGTGGTACGGGGCACCGCGACGGGTCCCCCGTCGTAGCCTCGTCCCCATGACCGACGTGACCGACGGCGCCGTCCTCCAGACCGTGGCGCTGGGCCAGCAGTGGCAGACGATCGACCCGTTCCTGTTCTGCGTCCACCACGACGACGCCTACCCGAAGGCGAACGAGTTCCTGGGACCCGACGCTCCGTTGCATGCCCGCGACATCGGCATGGACTTCTCGGGCGCCGACGGCTGGAGCATGTACCACGGCTCGGTGGTGCCGGGGTTCCCGCAGCACCCCCACCGGGGCTTCGAGACCGTGACGCTGGTGCGTCGCGGCCTCATCGACCACTCCGACTCGCTGGGCGCCTCTGCGAGGTTCGGCGGCGGCGACGTGCAGTGGCTCACTGCCGGCGCGGGCGTGGTGCACTCCGAGATGTTCCCCCTGCTCGACCGGGACGGGCCCAACCCTCTCGAGCTGTTCCAGATCTGGTTGAACCTGCCGGCGGCCGACAAGATGGCCGACCCCTACTTCACGATGCTGTGGAGCGAGGACATCCCCGTCGTCGACGTCGGCACCGCCACCCGCGTGACCGTGGTGGCCGGCGAGCTCGACGGCCGCCGCCCACCGGCGCCGCCGCCGGACTCGTGGGCGAGCCGTCCCGAGTCGGACCTGGCGATCTGGGTGGTGTCCATGGAGGCCGGCGGCGAGTGGGACCTGCCGCCCGCCGGGAGTCCCGACACGGCGCGCGTGCTCTACGTGTTCGAGGGCGACGGGGTGCGCATCGACGACGAGCACGTCGGCGGGTCCACGGGCGTCGTGCTCCGCGCCGATCGTCCGGTGCACCTGACCGCGGCCGGCGACGGGCCCACCGAGGCGCTGCTGCTCCAGGGACGCCCGATCGGCGAGCCCGTCGCGCAGTACGGCCCGTTCGTCATGAACGACCGCGCCGGCATCGAGCAGGCGTTCGAGGACTACCGGCGCACCGGCTTCGGCGGCTGGCCGTGGCCGACCGACGACCCCGACCACGGACCGGAGCGCGGTCGCTTCGCCCGCCACGTCGACGGCCGTGTGGAGGAGCCCGCCGGCTGACCCACCGCGGTCGCCCACTGGTCCGGCCGCCCCGGCCGAGCCGGGCTCAGGGGTCGATCAGCACACCGGGGTTGAGGATGCCGGCGGGGGCGAGGGCCCGCTTGGCGGCGCGGAGCGCCAGGGCGAACGGCGCGGGACGCTGGCGGTCGTAGCCGGGGCGGGGGTCGCGACCCACGGCGTGGTGGTGCGTGACCGTGGCCCGGTGGCGGCCGAGGACCTCCATCGACGCCGACTTGATCTCGTCCCACATGGCCACCTCGGCACCGCGCCGGCCGCCCGCCACGACCGTGAAGTACGGCGCCGCGCCGTCGGGGTACACGTGGGTGAGCCGGCAGGTGAGCAGGCCGGGCGCGCCGGTGACCTCCCGGACCGCGGCACCGACCCGGTCCCGCACCACCTCGTAGAGCTCCTCCACCCGGTCCCAGGTGGTGGCGGTCTCGAAGGTCTCCACGACCGCGCTCATGCGGGCGAGGGCGTCGCGCTGGTACGGCATCCGCAGGAAGGCGGAGCGCCAGGTATCGGCCGCCTCGTCGCGCCGCGGACTCCCGTCGTCCGAGCCTCCGTCGTCCGAGCTCCTATCGCCGCTGTCGCCCGCCGGCGGGTCGGCCACGTCGCCGCCGTGGTCGCGGGCCAGCGCGACCAGGTCGGCCATCGCCGCGTCCACCGGTCGGACGGCGGACTCGACCCCCAGCACCAGCACCCAGCGATCGCCCGTACCGGCGCCCGACATGGCCGCCTCGGACGGGTCCAGCAGACGGCAGTTGGCAGGGTGCAGGTCCGACTGGGCGATCGCCCGCACCGCGGCGAACGCGGCGGCGCCGTCGGCGAACGTCGCCGTCGTCGACCGCTTGTGGACGGGGCGGTCCTGGAGCCGCACCCCCGCCTCGGTCACCACGCCGAGGACACCCTCGGAGCCCAGGAACAGGCGGTCGGGCGACGGCCCCGCCCCCGAGCCGGGCAGGCGCCACGACTCGCTGACGCCGACCGGCGTGACGGCCCGGACGGACTCGACCAGGTCGTCGATGTGGGTCCGCAGCGTGGCGTAGTGGCCACCGGCCCTGGTGGCGATCCACCCGCCCAGGCTCGAGAACTCGAAGCTCTGCGGGAAGTGGCGCAGCGTGAGCCCCTCGGGTCGCAGCTGGTCCTCGAGCGCAGGTCCGAGCACGCCCGCCTGCACCCGGGCGGCCCTGCTCGTCCGGTCGATCTCGAGGACCCGGTCCATCGAGGTGAGGTCGAGCGACACCACGCCGGCACGGCCGTCGCCGTCGCACTCGACGCCGCCGCCCACCGACGACCCGCCGCCGAACGGCACGACCGCCACGTCCGCATCGGTCGCCCAGTCGAGGACCGCCACCACGTCGGCCTCGTCCCGGGGCCGGGCGACGACGTCGGGCGGCGCACCGGCATCGCGGTGCAGGGCCCGCACCACGTCCCGGTACGCCTTGCCGCGACCGTGCGACGCGCGGGCGGTCGGCGAGACGTCCGCGATCGGCGACAGCGCGGACGGCAGCGACACCCGGGGCTCGGGGAGCTCGAGCTCCTCGACCCGAGGGACCGCCAGCGGCGTGTCGGGCAGCCCGGGCACCAGCGCGCCGAGCGCCGCGCACTCGGCGTCCGAGAACGCCTGGTCCTCCCAGCCCCAGCCCCACCAGGAGCGCACCCGCTCGTCGCCGGCACGGGTCGAGTCCGCAGTCACGATCGGGACCAAATGTCGCTTCGGGGGCGGCGGGGGCGG
>JAEZAI010000367.1 GCA_023427825.1 Actinomycetes bacterium | reverse complement strand
GGTACGAATCGACTGCCGGTCCTGGCCAACTGCACGAACGCAGCCGGTTCGAGCGCGTCGACGGCCGATGGGCCTACGTGGACGGCGAGGAGCTCGGCGATCGACGCTGACGCCAGGTCAGGGTTCGGTCGGTGCTCCCAGCACCAGGTCGAAGCGGTCCGGGGTCATGACCGTACCGAAGTAGTGGTCCTCCGCCGCGGCCCAGCGGGCATCCCAGTCGTCGCGGAACCAGTCGCCCTCGCGTCGCCGGAGCTGTGCGCGTCGGACCGCCGTCGGCGTGTCGAGCAGCACTCGGAGGTCGAGGAGCGCGTGGAGCTCCGGTCGGCACGTGTAGGCCCCTTCGAGCACCACGACGGTGGCGGCGGCGCACGTCGTCGGGCGCTCGAGCAGCGGGACGACGTCGGTGTCCCAGTCGTCGGAGGTCCAGTCGAACGGCCGCCAGCTCGCGAGGCCGTGGTCCCTGAGCGCCACGAGGACGTCGCGTTGGCGACGCCAGTCCATGACCCGGTCGGCCATCTCGGCGGTCGACCGGGCGTCCCAGGTCGTTGCGCCGCCCCCTGCGTAGAAGTCGTCACCGCCGATGACCGCGACGTCGGTCGGTGGCGACCCAGCGCCGAGGGATGTCACGAGGGCCGCGGCGAGCGTCGTCTTCCCGCCCCCGCTGCGACCGTCGATGCCGCCGAACAGGGGTCGGTCACGCTCCGAGCGGAGCACCTCGTGCACCCGGCGGGCCAGCGCACCGGCGAGGTCGCCGGGCAGCGGGTGCGCCGTCGGGTTCACCGGGACAGGACGGCGACCAGGAAGTCGGCCTCGGGGGTGAAGGGGCGCAGGTCCCAGGTCGCCAGGCGGAGGTCCTCGGTCAGGCCGACGGCGGCCACGTCGTCGAAGAACTCGTCGAACTCGTAGTCGCGGCCCGCGCCGAAGCCCACGACGAGTCGGCCGTCCGGCGCCAGGTGGTCCGCCAGGCGGGCCAGCACCGGACGCCGGGTGGCCGGATCGAGGAAGGCCATGACGTTGCCCGCGGCGACGTCCGCGGCGAAGCGCGCGGCGCCGATGACAGGGCGCAGGTCGAGCGCGGCGAGGTCGCCCACGAGCCAGGTCGGCCCGGGATGGTCCTGCTCCGCGGCGGCGATGAGCGCGGGGTCCAGGTCGACGCCGACCACGCGGTGCCCGAGCGCCGCCAGACGCCCGCCCGTGCGGCCCGGTCCGCACCCGGCGTCCAGGATGTGCGCGCCTCTCGGCACCATCGCGTCGATCAGGCGCGCCTCGCCGTCCAGGTCGCGCCCTTCGGCCGCCATCGTGCGGAACCGCTGGATGTACCAGCTGGAGTGGTCCGGCGACACGTCGAGCAGCTGCTGCCAGCGGTTCCCGGTCATGACCGTGACCGTACGCGCCGGTGGGTCGCCGTACGGAACGGGGCGCCGGGCCGCGACCGGACGCGTAGGGTGCGCAGGCCGTCCGCCGGACGTGGAAACGGGAGCGTGGGTGATGAGGATCGTGGTGCTCGGGGCGGGCTTCGGCGGGCTGGAGCTGACCGCTCGGCTGTCCGAGGAGCTGGGGGAGGCGGCCGAGGTGGTGCTGATCGACAAGGCCGACGGCTTCGTCTTCGGCTTCTCCAAGCTCGACGTGATGTTCGGCCGCACGGAGGCCGCTGCGGTCGTGCATCCGTACGCGGACGTGGTGAAGCCGGGGGTCCGGTTCGTGCAGGCCGAGATCACCTCGATCGACCCCGTCGCCCGACGCGTGGAGACCGACGCCGGGGTCTTCGACGCCGACGTGCTGGTGGTGGCCCTGGGTGCCGACCTGGATCCGTCCGCCACGCCCGGGCTGGTCGAGGCGGGCCACGAGTTCTACACGGTGAAGGGCGCCTTCGAGCTGCGCGACGTGCTCGCCGACTTCGGCGGCGGCCGCGTGGTCGTCGGCGTGACGTCCACCCCGTTCAAGTGCCCGCCGGCGCCCAGCGAGACGGCCCTGCTCGTGCACGACCACCTGGTGTCCCTCGGCGTCCGCGACCGGTCCGAGATCGCGCTCGTGATGCCGCTCGGACGGCCGATCCCGCCGTCGCCCGCCGCGTCCGACGCGCTCCTGCAGGCGTTCGCCGAGCGCGGGATCTCGTGGCACCCCGAGCAGCTGGTGCGCTCGCTCGACGGTGATCGGAAGGTGGCGGTGTGCGCGGACGGCACCGAGCTGGCCTTCGACCTCTTCCTGGGCGTGCCCGTTCACCGGGTGCCCGAGGTGGTCGGGGCGTCGGGCATGTGCGTGGACGGCTGGGTCCCTGTGGACCCGCTGACGCTGCAGACGTCGTTCCCCGACGTGTACGCCGTCGGCGACGTGACGAGCGTCGGCACCCCCAAGGCCGGCGTGTTCGCGGAGGGCCAGGCGTCGGTGGTCGCCGACGCGCTGATCGCCCGGGTCCGCGACCGGGCCGACGGCTCGCAGTACGACGGCCGCGGCACGTGCTACCTGGAGTTCGGCGGCGACCAGGTGGCCAAGGTCGAGGTGACGTTCCTGAGCGGTCGGACGCCGAACGGCGCGCTGCAGGGCCCGTCACCGGAGTTCGCCGAGGACAAGCGGGAGTTCGGGTCGTCGCGGATCCGCCGCTGGTTCGGCCGCGAGTGGGAGACCACGCCGGCCTGACGGCGGCTCCATCGAGTTCGACGGACGGAGGCACAGACGATGCAAGCGGGTTCGCACCTGGACGGCCGGGTGGTCGTGGTGACCGGCGCCGGCGGCGGCTTCGGGCGCCTGATCGTGGAGATGGCCGCGGCCCGTGGCGCGAGCGTGGTCGCCGGCGACATCGACGGCGACGCCGCGGCCGCGACGGCGGCGTCGATCGTGGCGGACGGCGGTCGGGTGATCGGCGTGACGGTCGACGTGTGCGAGCGCGCACAGGTCGACGCCCTCGCGGCCGCGGCGGTCGCCGAGTTCGGCGCTGTCGACGTGATGGTCAACAACGCGGGGATCATGCCGCTCGCGTTCTTCGCCGACCACGCCGCGGCCGCCGAGGCCTGGGACCGCTGCATCGACGTCAACCTGAAGGGCACGCTGCACGGCATCTGCGCGATGCACGACCAGATGGTTCGCCAGGGGCACGGCCACGTGGTCAACATCTCGTCGATCTACGCGGGCGCCGGGACCGCCGGATCGGGCGTCTACAGCGCCACGAAGGCCGCAGTGGCGGTGCTGTCCGACTCGCTGCGGAAGGAGTCCCGGGGCTGCATCAAGGTGACCGTCGTCCGCCCGACCGGTGTGTTGGGCACCGGCCTGGGCGCCGGGGTGATCAACCCGGCCGCAGTCAGCGGCATCACCGGCGGCAACTCCGAGGCCTACATGGAGAAGGTCATGGCCGCTCTCACGGGCACGCTCGACGGTCCCGCCGTCGACGAGGACAGCCCTGAGTTCTGGGCCATCGAGCCCGCCACGATCGCCGCCGAGGTGATCCACGCGATCGACCAGCCGTGGGGCGTGGTGATCTCGGACGTGACGGTCCGGGCCACCGGCGAGGACTACGTCATCTGACGAGCGGTCATCCGGCGGGGGAGCGTCGCTCAGTCGGCGTCCGTGCCGGTGCCGATCACGTAGCGGGGACCGGGTCCGGCCTCGCCCGCCACGTCGTCGGGGTTGACGATGTGGCACACCTTGAGCGACAGGCAACCGCACCCGATGCAGGCGTCGAGCCGGTCCCGCAACCGCTCGAGCACGGCGATCTGCTCGTCCAGGCGTGGTCGCCACGACGTGGACAGCCGGTGCCAGTCGCGCTCGGTGGGGGCGCGGCCGTCGGGGAGCGCGTCGAGCGACTCGCGGATCTCCTCCAGGCGTAGACCGACCTCCTGGGCGATGCGGATGAACGAGACGCGCCGGATGACGTCGCGGGTGTAGCGGCGCTGGCCGCCGTCGGTCCGCGTGGAGCGGATCAGGCCCTCGGCCTCGTAGTACCGGAGCGCGGAGGTGCTCACGCCGGTGCGCTCGGCGACGGCGCCGATGGACAGGTGGTGCTCCACGTGACCGAGGCTACTGCGACCATCCTTGACTTCAAGTGAACTTGAACCCGTACGGTCGCCGTCATGAGCGACATGAACACGTGGATGGCGCTGCGCAGCGCCATGCAGGACGACGGCCGAACCCGCCGCGGCGTCGACCGCGCGACATGGGCCCGGGTGGCCGAGTTCGCCCGGCCGCACCGCCGCCGGATCGGCGGGTTCCTGGTGCTGTCGACGGTCTCCGCCGGGCTCGGCGTGCTGATCCCGGTCCTGGCCGGACTGGCGGTCGACGAGATCGTGGACGGATCGGGTGCCGGCGTCGTCGTGGCGATCGCCGCGGCCATCGCCCTGGTGTCGCTCGTCGACTCGGTGGTCGGCGTCGGCGAGCGGTTCGTGTCGGCCCGTCTCGGCGAGGAGTTCATCCTCGACCTGCGGCGCCGGGTCTTCGACCACGTGCAGTCCCTGCCGGTCGCGTTCTTCAGCCGGACCCGGACCGGCGCGCTGGTCAGCCGTCTCAACAACGACGTGATCGGCGCCCAGCGGGCGTTCACCTCGGCGCTCGCCGGGATCGTCACCAACGTGATCGTCGTCGTGCTGACCGTCGTGGTCATGGCGCGGCTGTCGTGGCCGATCACGCTGCTGGCCGTCGCGCTGCTGCCGCTGTTCGTGATCCCGACGCGCCGAGTGGGCGCCCGCGTCGGCATGCTCGACCGGGAGGCGGCCGAGCACAACGCGGCCATGACGTCGCAGATGTCGGAGCGGTTCTCGGCCCCGGGGGCGACGCTGGTCAAGCTGTTCGGGCGGCCCGACGAGGAGTCGACGGCCTTCGGGTCCCGGGCGAGCCGGGTGCGCGACATCGGCGTGAAGACCGCCGTGGTGTCCGCGATCTTCATGCGCAGCCTCTCGCTGGTGTCCGGGCTGGCGCTCGCGCTGATCTACGGCCTGGGCGGCGTGCTGGCGGTGCGGGGCCAGCTCGAAGCCGGCACGATCGTCACCCTCGCCCTGCTGGTCAACCGGCTCTACGCACCGCTGACCGCCCTCGCCACCGCCCGCCTGGACGTGGTCACCGCCATGGTCAGCTTCGAGCGCGTGTTCGAGGTGCTGGACATCGAGCCGCTCATCACCGAGCCCTCGCACCCGCAGCCCCTGCCGCCGGGGCCGGTCGCCGTCGAGCTCGACCACGTCCGCTTCGCCTACCCGGCGGCGGATCGCATCTCGCTGGCGTCGCTCGAGGAGGTGGCGGTGCTCGACGACCGGCTCGGCCGCGAGGTGCTGCACGACGTGTCGCTCCAGGCAGGACCGGGCCGGACGGTGGCCCTGGTGGGGCCGTCGGGCGCGGGCAAGTCCACGATCGCGTCGCTGGTGCCCCGCCTGTACGACGTGGACGCCGGTGCCGTGCGGATCGGCGGCGTGGACGTCCGGGAGCTGAGCTTCGCCGACCTGCAGCGTGCGGTGGGCGTGGTGACCCAGGACGGACACCTGTTCCACGACACCGTCCGGGCCAACCTGCTCTACGCCGCACCCGCGGCGGACGAGGACGAGCTGTGGCACGCGTTGTCGGCGGCCCGGCTGGACGGCGTGATCCGTTCGCTCCCCGACGGGTTGGACACCGTGCTGGGGGAGCGCGGCTACCGGCTCTCGGGCGGAGAACGCCAACGGCTGACGATCGCTCGCCTGCTGCTCGCCGGGCCGCGGGTCGTCGTGCTCGACGAGGCGACCGCCCACCTGGACGCGGAGTCCGAGCAGGCCGTGCAGGAGGCGCTGGCGGTCGCGCTGGCGGGCCGGACCGCCGTCGTCATCGCCCACCGGCTGTCCACGATCCGTTCCGCGGACGAGATCTGCGTGGTCGAGGACGGGCGCGTGGTCGAGCAGGGCACCCACGCCGAGCTGCTGGCCCGCGACGGCCGCTACGCGGACCTGTACCGCACCCAGTACGCGGACGACGGCGTGTCGTCATGACCCGCCCCTCGCCGTTTCGTGATGCTTTTCCGGGTGATATCACCCGGAAAAGCATCACAGAACGGTCAGGCGTGCTCGTCGACCGTGACGACGCGGGCGCCGGACAGGTCGCCCTCCTCCCGCCACCGCTGCAGGTAGCCCGCGTACTCGAGGAGGCTGCCCGTGTAGACCAGGTTGCGCGCCGCCTTGGTGTCGCGTCCCTGCTCGGCGTTGTAGTAGCCGGGTGTGCAGCTCGTGCTGTAGCCGGCGATCCCCATCGCCACGCCGAGCAGCAGCTGCAGCCACTCCTCCTCGGCCTCGGGGGTGGCCTCGATCGTGGCGATCCCGCGCTCCTCGCACGTGGCGATCGTCCAGGCGACGTGCTCGGCCGACTTCGACAGGAAGTGCAGGAAGTTCGTGCCGAAGCCGGCCTGGATCAGGCTGATCATCAGCAGGTTCGGGAACTCGGCCGACAGGATGCCGTGCAGCGTGTGGGCACCGTCGTTCCAGCGCTCGCTCATCGCCACGCCGCCCCGGCCCTTGGGGTTGAAGCCGAGCCGGTGCTCCAGGTCGGTGGTCACCTCGAACCCGGAGGCGAACACGATCACGTCGACCGGGTACTCCACCCCGCACGCCACGATCCCGTGCTCGGTGATCTCCTCGACGCCGCGTCCGTCCGTGTCGACCAGGTGCACGTCGGGCCGGTTGAACGCCGGCAGGTACTCGTCGTGGAAGCAGACGCGCTTGCAGTGCTTGCCGTACCAGGGCTTGAGCCGCTCGGCGGTCTCGGGGTCCTCGACGATCCGGTCCACCCGCGCCCGCAGCTCCTCCATGGTCTCGAAGTCGGACCGCTCCAGCTCGGCGGCGAGGTCGGGGTCGTCCACCGCGGTCTGCGTGTCCTCCCACATGACGCGAGTCCAGCCGTCGCCCACCAGGTCCTTCTCCGGCTTCTTGCCGGTCACGGCCTCCGTGAAGTTGCGCACCCGCTCGGCGTGCCACCCCTCGGGCAGGCTGCGGAACCACTCCTCGTCGGTGGGTCCGTTGTCGCGCTGGCCGACGGGCGACGGCGTGCGCTGGAAGACGTAGAGCTCCTTGGCCGCCTCGGCGAGGCGCGGGACCGCCTGCACGGCGGTGGCGCCGGTGCCGATGATCGCCACCCGCTTGTCCGCGAGGCCGCCCATGGGCACGCCCGGCGCGCCGCCCGTGACCGAGTAGTCCCACCGGCTCGTGTGGAAGGCGTCGCCCTTGAACCCGCGGATGCCGGCGATGCCCGGGAGCTTGGCCTTGTGCAGGATGCCGCCGGCCGTGACCAGGAACCGCGCCGACAGCACGTCGCCGCGGCTGGTGCGCACGTCCCATCGCAGCCGCTCCTCGTCCCACTCCGCCTCGTCGATCTCGGTCTGGAAGAGGGCGTGGGGGTACAGGTCGTAGTGCCGGCCGAGCAGCTGGCAGTAGCCGAAGATCTCGACCGCGCTCGCGTACTTCTCGGTGGGCATGTAGCCCGTCTCCTCGAGCAGCGGCAGGTACGTGTAGGACTCCACGTCGCACATGCAGCCCGGGTAGCGGTTCCAGTACCAGGTGCCGCCGAAGTCGCCGGCCTTGTCCACGATGCGGATGTCGTCGACGCCCCTCGCCTTGAGCTCGATCGCCGTGAGCATGCCGGCGAA